>NZ_JBEUTW010000308.1:0-5265 GCF_040492675.1 Bacillus sp. AP50 | reverse complement strand
GAAATATAGAGTTTTTACATCGGAAAGATGATCAAGTAAAAATTAGAGGACATCGTATTGAACTAGGAGAAATCCAAAGTAAAATTTCTCAAAATCATAATATAAAAGAAAATGCTGTTTTTGCTAAGAAGAGTAAGGAAGGTAGCCAATATTTAATCGCGTTCTATACAACTTTAAATAAAAAAGAAATACCAGAATTAGTTTATCAGTTACAAGAGCAATTACCAGATTATATGGTGCCATCTAAACTAATTTATATTAATGAATTACCACTTACACCTAATAAAAAGATTGATGTTAAGAAGTTAGCTCAGTTAGAAGAAAAGTATGAACCGGTTCGGCTACAAGAATATGTTGCACCTTCTAATAAAGCAGAAAAACAAATAGCGAACGCCTGGGCGGAAGTATTAGGAATTTCAAAAGTTGGAGTGCATGATGATTTCTTTACAATTGGTGGACATTCATTAAAAGTATTACGAGTCTTAACATTGTTAAAAGAAGATTTCTCACATTTAACAATTCAAGATTTCTTTAAAGAAAGAACGATATATGGATTAGCTCGAATTGAGCGAGAAGTAAAAGTAGAGAAAGAAGAAGTATTTCGTGAATATAAAGTGATTCACGAGCCAGATACTATCACGTATGCAAACGCTTTGGAAGAAACCCAGATTTCAAATGTCTTTTTAACAGGAGCTACTGGTTATTTAGGATCACACATATTATATGAATTGTTGAGAGATACATCTGCTACTATCTATTGTTTAGTAAGACCAACCAAAGATGTGCAGCAAAGAATTATAGATACATTAACAGGCTACTTTAATGATATATGTGAAGAATGGTTACACCGTATACAGGCCGTAGCTGGTGATCTGGGAGAAGAGTATCTTGGGATGAGTGAAGAAGAATTTATGTTCATCAGTTCTAAGATGGATACGATAATTCATTGCGGTGCAGATGTAAGACATTTTGGAGATGTAAAACAATTTGAAAATATAAATGTCCAAGGAACTAGCCGGATGCTAGCATTAGCGGAGAAAGGTGCTACATTCCATTTTATTTCTACAATTGGTATCCCGTTAGAATTAGCGGTAGATCAATGGGATGCATACATGAAAACTGGTGATTTTAATTACAGTGTAGACTTAGAAAATGTATATTCAAATAGTAAACTACAAGCGGAAAACATTGTTCGTGAAGCAATGAAAAATGGTTTGCGCGGAAATATTTATCGTGCAGGTAATTTAGCATGTCATTCAGAAACAGGTTCGTTCCAACAAAATATTGAAGGAAACGCATTTTATCGTCTTATTAAAACAATGCTATTAATTGGGAAAGCACCAAATGTGAAGTGGAAAGTTGATTTCACACCAATTGATTTTGCTAGTAAATCAATTGTATCGTATTTACAAGATGCGCAAATTGTAGGAGAGACGTTACATATTTGTCATCCACATCAAATTGAGTTTGAACAATTTATACAGCTAATTGGAGAGTGTGGATACAATCTTGAAATGGTTCCACTTTCAGAATATGTAAATACCGGACTTGCATTAGCGAAGGGAAATGAAGTAATAGCAGAGTTGATTGCTTCTCAAGTTGCAGGAGATGGAGCGCAGCAATCTGAAATTGTAATGGGTACGCGTAGAACGAATGAATGGATTAAGAAAAAAGAATTGATAGTACCAGCAATTAATAAAGAATTTATTCAGCAGTTATTAGCTCATGGTGAAAAAGTTGGTTATTTTCCAAAAATAATGAAATGATTATGCATGCTTTTGTTTGTTCAATAAAATAAATCATGCTACAATGAAAACGAATTAAGGACCGGGGAGCCAATTGGCTGAGAGGATGTAAGTAAACATCGACCCTCAACCTGATCTGGATAATGCCAGCGTAGGGAGTTACTTAAAGTGATGTAGCATATGTTATTCTGTAATAACTTGCATACAAGGCTTTCCTACGCAGTAGGAAAGCCTTTTCTTATTTTTGAAATTTAATTTTATAAGGGGGATTTTATTATGTCACAACAAGTTACAATGTCATTTTCAGTAGTACCACAAGCGAAAACGAAAGATGTATATTCTGTTGTCGATAAAGCAATTGAAGTTGTGCAACAATCGGGAGTTCGTTATGAAGTAGGGGCAATGGAAACAACTTTGGAAGGAGAATTAGATGTACTTCTTGATGTCGTTAAACGTGCGCAACAAGCTTGCGTCGATGCTGGAGCAGAAGAAGTGATTACTTCTATTAAAATCCATTATCGTCCAAGCACTGGTGTAACGATAGATGAAAAGGTTTGGAAGTACCGTGATGAATATGCAAAACCAGAAGCAATCTAAACTTATTACAACTATTTGGCTTATCCTTCTCATTGCGATATGGGAAGGATCTGTTTCATTATTTAAAATCGAACCGTGGATTTTACCAAAGCCTTCTGCCATTGTTCAAGAATTAATTGGGATGAAAGATTTACTATTACCAAATACGATGCAAACACTGCAGGAAGTTATAATTGGACTATTCTTTGCGATTTTATTGGGGACGAGCATCGCAATTATTATGGACGTTATACCGTTATTTCGTATTTTAATAAATCCATTGCTCGTTATTTCGCAAACAATTCCAATTGTTGTACTTGCACCGCTATTTATTATTTGGTTTGGATATGGGATGTTGCCGAAAGTAATGGTCGTAATACTCGTTTGTTTCTTCCCAATTGCGCTTAGTATTTTAGAAGGTTTTCAAACAGTAGATAAAAATATGCTGAAACTGTTACAAACAATGAAGGCGACGAAATGGCAAGTTTACCAGAAAGTAAAATTTCCAGCAGTGCTCCCATACTTTTTCTCAGGTTTAAAAATTGCAGTTACATATAGCGTAATGGGGGCAATTATCGGAGAATGGCTCGGTGCAAGTGAAGGATTAGGCGTTATGCTTACGAGGGCTACAAAATCCTTTTTGACTGCCCGAGTGTTTGGTGTTGCAGCAATCATCGTTATGGTGACATTATGCCTGTATTTTATCGTAGAGTTTATGGCAAGAATAACAGCACCATGGATATATAGAAAGGACGGCAGAAAATGAAAAAAGGTTTGAAAGTTATGTTAGCTGCCTTAGTAGCGGTAGGTGTGGCTGGATGTAATCCGGCGAAGAAAGAAGAAAGTGCAAGTAAAGATCAAAAAGTAAAAGTAGTATTAGATTGGTTTCCAAATACGAATCATACTGGCTTGTATGTAGCGAAAACGAAAGATTATTACAAAAAGCAAGGATTAGATGTAGAAATTATTCAACCAGGTGACAATGTAACAGCAGAGCAAATGATAGCATCAGGAAAAGCAGACTTCGCAATAAGTGCACAAGAAAATGTAACGTTAGCTCGTGTAGAAGGAATTCCTGTTGTATCTGTAGGAGCGATTATTCAGCATAACACTTCAGCGTTTGCATCGCTTAAGAAAGACAATATGACGTCACCGAAAGATTTTGAAGGTAAACGTTACGGCGGCTGGGGAGGACCAGCAGAAGAAGCGACATTAAAGACGATTATGGATAAACATCAAGCTGATTTTAATAAAGTTGAAAAAATCATCTTAGGACAAACAGATTTCTTTAAATCAATTGGCCGTGATGCAGATTTCGAATGGATTTATTACGGTTGGGATGGTATTGAAGCGAAGCGTCAAGGAAAAGAGTTAAATACGATTATGGTGAAGGACTTAGATCCAGCGCTTGATTTCTATAGTCCTGTTATTATTACGAGTGAAAAACATACGAAGCAAGATAAAGACTTTGTGAAAAAGTTTATGAGTGCAACGACAGAAGGTTATAATTTTGCAATTAAGGAACCGAAAGAGGCTGCTGATATTTTAATTAAAGCTGTTCCAGATGTGAATAAAGATTTAGTTCAAGAAAGCCAAAAATGGTTAAGTACGAAGTATCAAGATGATGCTAAAGCATGGGGAGTACAGAAGGAAGAAATTTGGACGAATTACATGAATTTCTTATATGACAACAAAGTTATTAAAAAGAAAATCGATGTAAAAGATGCTTTTACAAATGAATTCCTTCCAAGTGAAAAATGAGCGGATTACAAATAAAAAATATAGTGAAATCTTTCGACGGAAAGAATGTATTAGAGAATATTAGTGCCTCTATACAAGAGGGAGAGTTTGTTTCCTTTGTAGGACCGAGTGGTTGCGGGAAAAGCACATTATTAAACATGATTGCAAATGTTGAAAAACCAACAAGCGGGAACGTAACGTATAACGATAAGCAAGTACAAGAGCAAGATGTTGTTAGTTATATGCCACAACAAGATTTATTACTACCGTGGCGATCAGCTTTGCAAAATATCGTTCTTCCGTTAGAAATTGAAGGAAAGCCGAAAAAACAAAGGCTGACAGAAGGAATGGAAGCATTAAAGCAGTTCGAACTAGATGAATATGCAAACCATTATCCAGATGAATTGTCTGGTGGTATGCGTCAAAGAATTAGTTTTCTGCGCACATATTTATGTGAAAAGCCAATTATGCTGCTTGATGAGCCTTTTGGTAAATTAGATGCATTTACAAAAATGGAAGTACATAGCTGGCTTTTAAACTCTTGGCATCAAGAGAAGCAAACAATCGTTATGGTTACACATGACTTAGATGAGGCAATCTTGCTTTCAGATCGCGTATTTATTTTATCTCAAAGACCAGCGTCAATAGTTGGCGAGGTACAAGTGAAATTACCTAGGCCGAGAACGATGGATATGTTAACATCACTCGAATTAAAAAAGGATAAAGAAGAGATTTTAAGTGTGTTAGCTCCTTATATGAAAAAATAGAAAAAGCTGATGTTTTAATTTTAGACGAACGGACTAATCATTTGGATGTAGAAACTAAGATGGCTTTACAGGAAGCGTTACAACAATACAAAGGAACGGTTTTAATTGTCTCACATGAACCTTCTTTCTATGAATCGTAGATAACAAAATTATGAAATATAGAAGAATGGAATACTCAACAATATGAATAAAGAAAAGGCATTAGCTTTTATGAGCTAATGCCTTTTCTTTGTGATTAACATGATTTTCGAGAACTCTTACATGAGAATTGTATGAAGAAGCACTCTTATGGTGCGCTTATAAGCGTGCTTTTTCTTTTGTTATATTTATAATACGAAAGCCTTTCCCTAACAGGTGACTATCTTTCTTTATATATATAGATAGTTCAAAATGGAATAAAAATAATTCCTTTATGTAAAGGATAATATGGATATTAT
>NZ_JBEUTW010000307.1:0-11441 GCF_040492675.1 Bacillus sp. AP50 | reverse complement strand
TGAGGCTCCTGTATAGAGAAACGCTGCTGCCCAAAAATGTCGAGAGACGCCAATGGGTCAACAGGAAAGGTCGGAATGAAGGCCTTTTTTAACGTAGCTGGTTTCAGTACCTATGCTATACAGTGCTAAAACTCAACGAGGGAGAGGTGCATGTATTTTGTCATACACAAAAACTGTTTTTATTTATGTCTACTAACAGTCTTTGTTGTGGACTCTTTTAACTGCGAATTCAGACCTTTACTCGTTTTGAGTAAAGGTCTTTTTACGTCTATATGCACCTTACTATGAAACAAACATAGCATATTCAGAAACTACTAAATTGTACGGAGGTGAGGAACAGTTGGCAATTGATGATTCGGCCCAGATACCCATACGTTTTACATTCATATTTCATCATGTAGGTAGGAAAGAAACTGTTCCTCACCATTTCAAATAGTTAGGTAACAGATTGTTTCCTCCTTCATGACAGAGGAGGAACTACCGATGTTTAATTTACAAAGACAAGAAACAAAGCATGCTTATGAGCAAGATAGCATGAAAACAAATAACGAATTATTAGTGGAGGTTGCAACACAAGATGTAAGCTCTGCGTTAAAACTTTTAGAAACAACACAAGATGGATTATCTAAACAAGAAGCGTCTCGTAGACTTTCTTTATATGGTCCGAATGAAATAGCTCATAATAAAATGGCGCCGTGGTACATTCAATTTCTATTGGCATTTAAAAATCCATTTATTTTCGTTTTATTAGCTCTTGGAGCACTCTCCTTTTTCACAGATGATATGCAAGGAACGATTGTCGTATCTGTAATGGTCCTACTTAGTGCAACGATTCGGTTTTCCCAAGAATTTCGTTCTCAAAAAGCTGCCGATAAGTTAAAAGCTATGGTTCGAACAACTGCGAGCGTATTTAGAATAAATGGATTTGTACATGAAACAAAAAATGTAAAGAATTTAAACCGAAATTACACAACAGAAATTCCAATTGAGGAACTTGTACCTGGCGATATTATTTCCCTTTCAGCTGGTGATATCGTTCCAGCTGATGTGCGTGTTGTATCCGCTAAAGATTTATTTGTTAATCAATCTTCTTTGACAGGGGAAGCACTTCCTGTAGAAAAATACGAACACTGCTACCATACAGAAAATAAGCATATCTTACCGAAAAACATAAAAAAAAATTACAATCCACTCGATATGGAAAACCTTTGCTTCATGGGAACAAATATTGTAAGTGGCAGCGCAAAAGCTGTTGTCATCTCAACAAGTACCGATACGTATTTCGGCTCTTTAGCAAATAAGGTAATTGGAAAGCGTGTAGAAACAAGCTTTGATAAAGGTGTAAACAAAGTAAGCTGGCTCTTAATTACATTCATGCTTATTATGGCACCTATTGTCCTTCTCATTAATGGATTCACAAAAGGAGATTGGCAAGAAGCTTTCTTCTTCGCTATTGCCGTTGCTGTTGGCCTTACACCTGAAATGTTACCAATGATTGTAACTGCTAATTTAGCTAAAGGTGCCGTTAACATGTCTAAACAAAAAGTAATTGTAAAACAGCTAAATTCTATTCAAAACTTAGGTGCTATGAACATTCTTTGTACAGATAAAACCGGAACTTTAACAGAAGATAAAGTGGTCCTTGTTCGTCACTTAGATCCCAAGGGAAATGAATGCAATCGCGTCTTGCAATTTGCCTATTTAAATAGTTTCTATCAAACTGGATTGAAAAATTTAATAGATAAAGCTGTTATTAAGCATACAGAGGAAAACAATGAATTTAATCCATCAGCTTTTCAAAAGCTAGATGAAATTCCATTCGATTTCGCCCGCCGGCGTATGTCAGTTATCGTAAAGGATATTTCAGGTGAACATACAATGGTTTGTAAAGGTGCCGTAGAAGAAATTTTATCAATTTGTAACTACACTGAAGTGGATGAAAAAATCGTTTCACTCACCGAGGAAATACGTTCAAATGTCAAAAAACTAAGTGAGACACTAAATAGTGAAGGTATGCGGGTTATTGCTGTGGCTTATAAAAAAGATAGAAGAATAAATGATACAGAGTACGCAGTAAAAGACGAAACTGATATGATTCTCAGTGGATATATCGGCTTTTTAGATCCACCGAAACCATCTGCAGCAGCTGCAATTCAAGCATTACAAAAACATGGTGTACAAGTGAAAATTTTAACTGGCGATAACGAAATTGTTACAAGAAAGGTTTGTAAAGAAGTTGGATTAGATATCGGCGAACCAATCCTCGGTTACGAGATTGATTCTTTACCAGATAAAGCATTAGCAAAACTTGCTGAAGAAACGACTGTATTTGCGAAGCTTAATCCAATGCAAAAATCTCGTATTATACACGCATTACAAGGAAATGGACACACTGTAGGTTACATGGGAGACGGCATTAACGATGCTGTAGCATTACGTGAAGCTGATGTCGGAATATCTGTTAATACTGCTACTGATATTGCGAAAGAAGCTTCCGATATTATTCTACTCGAAAAAAGTTTAACTATATTAGAAGCAGGTATTTTAGAAGGACGTACTACATTCGGAAATATTTTAAAATATATTAAGATGACAGCTAGCTCTAACTTCGGTAATGTGTTTAGCGTGTTAGTAGCAAGTGCTTTCATTCCTTTTTTACCGATGCTTGCCATTCATCTTTTAATTCAAAACTTACTTTATGATATTTCACAACTTTCTATTCCATGGGACAAAATGGATAAAGAGTTTCTAGAAAAACCACGAAAATGGGATACTGCAAACTTACGAAGCTTCATTATTTGTATCGGCCCAATTAGTTCCGTATTTGATATTATCACATACGTAGTCATGTGGAATGTATTTGGTGCAAATACACCGAGCGAGCAATCATTATTCCAGTCCGGTTGGTTTGTCGTTGGATTGTTAACACAAACTTTAATTGTTCACATGATAAGAACACAAAAGATTCCATTTATTCAAAGCACTGCATCAACACCAGTCGTTTTATTAACCGCTCTTATTATGGCAATCGGGATTTATATTCCATTCTCACCACTTGGTGCAGCCGTTGGTTTGCAAGCATTGCCACTTAACTACTTCCCTTGGTTAGTAGGAATACTATTAGGCTACGCTTTTTTAACACAGTTCCTAAAAAAGCTTTATATTAAAAAGTTTCATAGCTGGTTGTAAAAATAAGAATGAGTGGGTATTCCCCGCTCATTCTAAAAAACATAACACATATTTATATATGGAGGTGACCATGATGGTATGGTACGACATTGTATTCAGATTAGTTATCGCAATTATTGTAGGAGCTTGCATTGGAATGGAAAGACAATGGAGACACCGAATGGCTGGGTTACGGACAAATGCTCTCGTATCACTTGGTGCCTGTATAATAGGAAAGGTGTCATGATTTTACTACTTCATGACACCTTCTACATAAACTTATTTTCTAACTTTTGTTGAAACGACTTCTCTTGCTTACGTAGTAGTTGACTACCTCGTTGTAAAATCGGTGTTCCATACTTATCATTAATTTGATCAATGACAGCAAGTAGTGGCTCTTTTTTCGCATCCTCTTCAAATGAAAACAAATCTAATTGTTTCACCGATTCTGTCTTCCACTCTATTTCAGTAGCTGTAACACCTAGTAAACGAACGGAATCACCATCCCAATGTTGCTTCCATAAACGGGATGCTGCTTGAAAAATATCGCGTTCTTCCCAAATTGCATTTTTCAATTGCTTACTCCGTGTTACTGTTCGCCTATCATGGTATTTAATCATAATTTGAATATTATAGCTGACAAGGGTTCGCTTTTGTAATCTTTTACTCACTGATTTTGATAAACGTTCTAACATATCAAGCAATTCTTTCTCTTCATCCATATCCTTTGAAAAAGTCATCGAGTTACCGACACTTTTATGTTGGCCCATTTGACTCGGATCCACTTCCCTATCATCCGTACCTTTTGCACGCTTTTGCAAATCAATACCGTGCTTCCCAATTTTAGCGCGAATGATATGCTCGTCTCCCTTCGCTAACTGTTCAATTGTATGTATATGAATTTCATTTAATTTTTCAGCTGTTTTTTCTCCAATCCCATGCATTGCTTCAACTGGAAGTGGCCAAATCATTTCTGGAATATCACGTTTTCGAAGTACGGTAATACCGAGAGGTTTTTTCATATCAGAAGCTGTTTTTGCTAGGAAAAGATTTGGAGCAATTCCGATACTACACGGAAGCTGCAACTCTGTTAATAGTGCTTGTTGAATCATCTTTGCTATTTCAAGAGGCGAACCAAGTGCGTAGCAATCTGTAATATCTAAATATCCTTCATCTATTGAGACTGGTTGTATCTTTTCTGTAAAACGGGAAAGGACTTGAAACATTTGAAATGAAGCTTCGCGATATAATGTGAAATTAGGACGCCTTACAACTAATTGCGGGCATAACCTTTTCGCTTCCCAAAGGGGCATCGTCGTACGTATTCCGTATTCTCTCGCCTCATAACTACATGTTATAATAATTCCTTTTCTCTCTTTTTCATTTCCAGCAACCGCTAATGGCTTTCCTTGTAATGATGGATCATGAGCAATTTCAACAGATGCGAAAAAGCAATTCATATCTACATGTAAAATAACACGACCATTTTTCGGATACATTTCTCGCATAGTACTCACTCCCTAATCAGAACGTTCGTTCTTTCATTATATCAAATTTTGCACAATAGTTATAATAATTACTTGTTCTTTTTTATAATCGATATAAAGAGGATATATATGTGAAAGGGTCTGATTATGATGAGATCAACTAATAAAGTGAAACTTTAATCAGCCCTCCCGGCAAATAGCGGGATAAACTCAATTATACATTCCTTGTAGTTATATTAATCATTGCAATTAATTATTTACTACTTCCGATTTTCAATATGAATACGTTAGGATTATTCCTTCGTCTAGTACATGTAGCAACAACGTATATACTTCCATAGGTTTTCTTATATTGGCTTATACGTCTTGTCAAAGCAATCGAATCAAAATAAAAAGCGTGTAAATCACAATTGATTTACACGCTTTTTCTATTCCATTACTTCGCTACTTCTTCAATAATTGCAACAACTAATTCTGCTGTTTTTGCTAATTCTTCAACAGGAATCTTCTCGTTTGTTGTATGAATTTCTTCATAACCAACTGCTAAGTTAACTGTTGGGATACCATGTCCTGCAATTACGTTTGCATCACTTCCGCCACCACTTTGGTGAAGAGAAGGTGTACGACCAATTTTTTCAGCTGCACGTTTTGCAACTTCTACAACATGATCACCATCAGCAAATTTAAATCCTGGGTACATAACGTTTACTTCAACGTCTGCATGCCCGCCCATTTCTTTTGCAGTTGTTTCAAATGCTTCTTTCATTTTCGCAACTTGTGCTTCCATTTTCTCATTGATTAAAGAACGAGCTTCTGCAAAGATTTGTACATGATCGCAAACGATATTCGTTTGTGTACCACCTTCAAAACGTCCAATATTTGCAGTCGTTTCAGAGTCAATGCGACCAAGTGGCATCTTCGCAATTGCTTTCGCTGCGATAGTAATTGCAGATACACCTTTCTCCGGCGCTACACCAGCGTGAGCTGTTTTCCCGCGAATAATTGCGTTCACTTTCGCTTGTGTTGGAGCTGCAACAACGATTTCACCAACTTTTCCATCGCTATCTAATGCGTAGCCATATTTCGCTGTAATACGCTCACGGTCTAATGCTTTTGCACCAACAAGACCTGATTCTTCTCCGACTGTAATAATAAATTCAATTTTACCATGAGGGATATTTTTCTCTTTTAAAACACGGATTGCTTCGAACATTGATGCTAATCCAGCTTTATCATCCGCACCTAAAATTGTTGTACCATCTGATACGATATATCCATCTTTAATAGAAGGCTTAATTCCATTACCAGGAACTACTGTATCCATATGAGAAGTAAAGTAAATTGTATCAACACCATCTTTTGTTGCTGGTAAAGTACAAATTAAGTTACCTGCACCATGACCAGTTACAGCCATTGTGTCATCTTCAAATACTTCTACACCTAAATCTGTAAATTTCTTCGTTAATACTTTGCAGATTTCTGCTTCAAATTTCGTTTCAGAATCTACTTGTACTAATTCCATAAATTCATTTACTAAACGTTCTTGATTAATCATAAGACTGCGCCTCCTGCACTACCATTATGTATGTAACACTATTAATTATAACAGAATTTCGCAAAAGTTTCGAAATACAAGACAAAAAACAGATGGTTTACATGTCTAGATAACCATCTGCTTTCTATTACTCATTTAACAATACCCAGCGCATATGATCTTCCCACACGCCATTTACCATTAACATCTTCCTAGATACGCCTTCATATTGAAAACCTATCTTCGTTACTACTTGTATAGATGCTAAATTACGAGGCATAATCGGAGCTTCTATACGATGTAACTGAAATTCCCCAAAAGCAACTTGAATTGCTTTTCTAAGCGCTTCTGTCGTATACCCTTTGTTTAACTCTGCTTTATCTAATTTATAACTGAGTACACAAGATTGATAAATGCCACGAACGATTAAATTAAATGAAATACACCCAATTATTTTCGTATCATCACCCTTTTTAAAAATCCATAGTCTGATGATTTTCCCTTCTTCGAACTCTTTTCTATCCTTTTGCAACTTTTTCTTTTGATAATCTAGCGTAAAAAAATCATCCGGTCTATACTCTTCCCAAGCTTTTAAAAATTCACGATTTCTGTCGTAATATTGAAGAACTGTTTCAGCATACGACTCATCAATTTCCCTTAAGTATAAACGATCTGTTTCGTATATTTTCATCATCGTATCTCCATTCTTCAGCTTGCCCAACTAAAAATTAACAATATACCCTTTTACTATATTCTCTACACACTCTCAAATTTCCTGTTATATTTTGCAATCCCCTCCCGAATTTTGTCCTCACTCTCCCCTTGTCCATAATTTCATTTCTCGTTACAATGAAATTGTACTGATTTGCAAGGAGGTATAACGATGCATAAAAAAGCTCAAAAAGTTATGGTTTATGTGATGCTAATTTCTATGCTTGTAACAACATTACTTGCTGGCGCGAGTATGTTTTGGTAAAAAGGGCGATGTGTTCGTCCTTTTTTTACTTTTTACACATAACAAAATAAACCATCTCGACATCGAGATGGTTTATTTTATATAAAACACAATCGCTACAATACTAAAGGAAAATGACATTACAAGCGCTATTACAAAACTTGTATATTGTTTCTGCTGAAATGCCCCAATAACAAAAGTGAGATTAAGTAATGCCATACATACAATCGCTACAAGATAAGAACATATATTAAAAGTTGCCAATATGAATGTAATAACAAATAGAAATCCCATAAAAAACTGCATATACGAAAGTTTTGGATTCAAGTACATATGAGCAACCCCTTTATCTAATTTTATCTTTCTATACTCTCATTAACGCACGGTTATGTACACATGTCAAGACAACTTATTATAATAGAAAAAGCCACCCTTTTCGTTGGCTTTTTCATATGCAACGGCTCCTTTTTCTTTTGCCAATTGCTGAAATGATTTTTTCGATTTCACAATCCATACTTTCGTTCCAATTGGAATGCGATCAAACAAATATTCCACATCGTTTTTCTTCATTCTTATACACCCTTGTGAAATATACTTTCCAATTGAACTCGGTTGGTTTGTTCCATGTATTCCATATTTACTTCCATCAGTTCCTCTTGCATTAAATCCAATCCACCTTGACCCAAGTGGATTTTTTGGCGATCCACCTGGAATATCCTTCGCAATGTAATACGGATCCTTTGCTTTCATTACAACATCAAAAGTTCCTTCTGGAGTTAATTCATTCGTTTTCCCTGTCGCTACCGGAAAAACCTTTTGAATCTTTCCATCGTCAATGTAAGCTAATTTATTCGTTGCTTTATTTACAATAATAAAAGGATCTCCGGCACGTGGATTATCCCCAAGAGGCCAAATCGGTGATAAAGAAAGACATAATATGATAGAGAGAAGATACGGCATAGATAATTCCTACCTTCTATATAAGTTCTTTTATATTATCCTTTCCCTTAAAGCGACTTTTAATGAGTAAATATTGTTCCATTTCATACACAAGTTGAACAAGTTTCGCACGTATCTCAAATTCTTCGCGTGTAGCTGGCAATGGCATGTCTCTAAATAATTCCCTCATTTCTTGAAGCTGCCTTAAGGAAATAACGCCAGTACTTTCAGGGCTAATAGCATTACCAATGTTTTCAACAACATCTGCAATCATGTCAGCTTGTTCATATGTCCACGATAAAGAAGCTGCTAGTGGTATCATTCGCTCTAAAATTTCGAATTGTTGCATACGCATATTAAAATAACGATAGTAATAATCATCTTCTCGCATAAATGCATTCTCAAGTTTTTTAAACGATAAATCTCTTGCTTCATTTAACATATTCTCGGTTTCAATGAGTTCTGCTCCACTCCAACTACTTTCTCGATTTCGTAAATACACAACCATTTCAAACAAAATCGTTTTAAAATTATTCTCTATTTTATCCTGATACTCTTTTAGCTTATTTTCACTACTCGGCATATACATATTTACTAATAACGCCACGCTAATCCCTATCGTTAATATAGCAATTTCATTTCCAACTATAAGCCATGTAATTTGCTTCAATGAATATAGATGCATAACAATAACTGAACTCGTGACAATACCTTCTTGAATTTTAAGCATTACTGCAGTCGGAATAAATGTAAGTAACAATATGCTAATTGCAAGTGGTGTATAGCCAATCGTTTCAAAAATACAAAACGCGAATGCCATTGATAATACACACGCTAGAAAACGATGTAACGACACTTGAAGTGATTTGCGCTTCGTATTTTGTACACATAAAATAACTAAAATGCCTGCTGAACTATAAAATTCTAACCCTAATAACTGAGCAATAAAAACTGCCGCACCTGTCCCTATTGCTGTTTTTACTGTACGATATCCAATTTTAAACATATCATTACTCCTATATGTATAAACGTATTTACAGCTAGTATAAAAAAAGGATGACACAATGTCATCCTTTTCTACTTATTATTCACATAACCTTTTCATATTACAATATTTTTTGTAAAAATTGTTGCGCACGTTCACTTTTCGGCGCTGCAAAAAATTCTTCTGGCGCACTATCTTCTACAAGCTTTCCTCCGTCCAAGAAAAGAACACGATCTGCCACTTCTTTTGCAAAGCCCATTTCATGTGTAACGATAGCCATCGTCATTCCTGTCGTAACTAACGATTTCATAACTTCTAACACTTCTTTCACCATCTCTGGATCTAGCGCCGATGTCGGTTCATCAAATAACATAACTTCCGGTTCCATCGCTAACGCTCTTGCAATTGCTACACGTTGCTTTTGTCCTCCCGAAAGACGATTTGGATACGTATCTTTTTTATCTACTAATCCAACCTTTTCTAAAAGTTTCTCAGCTTTCTTTTCAGCTTCTTGCTTCGTTACCCCTTTTACATTGATAGGAGCATACGTAATATTTTCTAATACAGTCATATGAGGAAATAAGTGAAAATGTTGAAATACCATACCGACATTTTCACGAACATGCATAACATTCGTTTTTGGATTCGTTACTTCTTCCGTCCCAATCCAAATGTGACCATCCGTTGGTGCTTCTAACATATTCATACAACGTAAAAATGTTGATTTTCCTGATCCAGAAGGCCCTATAATTGCGACTACTTCCCCTTTTTCAATTGTTGTTGTAATTCCTTTTAATACTTCGTTTTTACCAAATGATTTATGAAGGTTTTCAATTTTAATCACTTTTCTTCATTCTCCCTTCAATTGCCTTCCCGACTAATGTAAGAATAATGACTAACATATAATAAATCAGTCCAACAAAAAGTAATGGTTCAAGATATTTAAATGTCTCACCGCCTACAATGTAAGCACGACGCATTAAATCAGTCGCGCCTATTACTGTTACTACAGCCGATTCTTTCGTAAGTGTCGCAAATTCGTTCACAAGCGCTGGTAATATATTTTTTAATGCTTGAGGGAAAATAATATTTCTCATCATTTTTCCGTACGGTATCCCTAAAGCCATTGCTGCTTCTGTTTGTCCTTTATCAACCGCTTGAATACCAGCACGAATTACTTCTGACATGTATGCACCTGAATTCAAGCTAAATGCAAGTACAGCAGCTAAGAATGCTGGTATTTCATAACCAATTATTTGTGGGACGCCGAAATAAATAATCATTAATTGCAATACAAGGGGTGTACCACGAAAAATTGATGTATAAAAATCTGCTGCTATATTTAATGCTCGTATTCTAGCAATTTTACAAAGTGCTAATAGCGTTCCTAAAATAAATCCTGCTAAAGCTGATACTGCTACAATTTTCAAAGTAACTTCTAAACCTTTTAGTATATATGGTATCGAAGGCGTAATCGCCGAAAAATCTAAGTTCATTCTTTTCATTCCCCTCACAGAAAAGTGAAAGGCAGCTTATTTTCCGCTGCCAAACCATTTCTTCACTAATTTATCCATTTCTCCATTTTCTTGCATTTTTTTAATTACTTTATTAAATTCAGCTGTTTTATCACTGTTTTTCGGAAGGGCAATTGCTGCTCCAACTTCTTCTGGTGCTTCTTTAATTTCAATTCCTTGTAAATCTTTCATTTTCTCTAAATAATTTTTAGCAACTGTATCTTCTATAATTGCAGCGTCAAAACGACCAGCTTTAATTTCTTGTACGATTTCTGGTATACGGTCACGTCCCTCAACTTGGAAATCTACTTGTTTTTTAAATTCTGAAGCTTTCTCTTCTTGAATAGACCCTGTTTGTACCCCTACTTTTTTCCCTTTTAAATCCTCTACAGATTTAATGTTAGAATCCTTTTTAGAAACGACCATATTTTTCGCAACAAAATAAATATCTGTAAAATCAACATTATTTTTACGCTCTGCAGTTGGCGTCATACCTGCCATTACGAAATCAACTTTTCCTGAACTAAGAGATGCTAATAAACCACCAAAATCCATATCTTTCACTTTCACTTCATACCCAAGTTCTTTTCCGATATATTTAGCAACATCAACATCAAAGCCAATAATTTCATCGCTCTTTGACGCATCTACATATTCATAAGGTTTATAATCTGCTGAAGTTCCCATTACGAGTACTTTTTTATTTCCTTTTGTTTCTTTCGATTCCCCATTACTACAAGCGCTGAATATACTTACAATTAAAATAAGTGCAAACGATATTGATACTAACTTCTTCATCTTTCTTCCCCCTAATAATGTATATTTAAAAGTTTAATAGAATATTTATTCGATGTTTGTA
>NZ_JBEUTW010000306.1:0-5015 GCF_040492675.1 Bacillus sp. AP50 | reverse complement strand
GAGTAACGTTTAAGCAAAAAGGGGAAATCAAAATGAAATTAGAAACAAAAAGGCTCTATATAGTGCCGTGTACAGAAGAGAGGATTCAAGTCGCTAACGAGCAAGGATATAATAGCGGTCCGCATATTGTAGGGCATGTAGAGAATGTGAAACAAGATGAGGCTTTATTACCATGGGGGGCGTGGTATGTTTTTCGGAAAGAAGATGATAGCGTTTTAGGTGATATTGGATTTAAAGGGAAACCAAACGAGGATCAAACAGTAGAAATTGGCTATGGATTTATTGAGAAATATTGGAATCAGGGCTATGCAACAGAAGCTGTAAAAGAACTAATTGATTGGGCTTTCAAAACAGGAGAGGTAGAAACAATAATTGCAGAGACACTCCTAGATAACTATAGTTCGATGCGTGTTTTAGAAAAGTTACATATGAAGAGAGTAAATGCTACAGAAACGATGATTAATTGGAAAATAGAAAAATAAAAAATACCGCTCTAAATTGAGCGGTATTTTTTTATAGTTATGGTAGCATTTGCTTCTGATCATTTGGATACTCAGCCGTTGATGCGTTAGGACGATTGGAATGATTTCGAACAGCAATGAAAATAGAAATAATAACGACAAGACCAACTGCAACGTAAGAAAGTGAAATAATAGTTGGATCCACTTTAAATGTAGTAAGCAGTGTACGAATATTTGTGAAGATAATAAGACCACCAACTAATACGCCAAGTAAATGGGGCGGAACGATGCGGACTAACCATGCAGCAATTGGAGCTGCGACAATACCGCCGAGCATTAAGGCAAATACCCAAACCCAGCTTACTTGTTCCCAGCCAAGTGAGATGAAGAAGCCAATTGTTGCAGCGAGTGAAACAGGAAATTCACTCGTATCTACAGATCCAATAACTTTTCTAGCTTCATTTCCTCTTGCTAGAAGAACGGGTGTCGTAATCGGCCCCCAACCACCGCCACCAGTTGAATCAACGAATCCAGCGAATAAACCAAGCGGCACAAGTTGTTTGGCAGACATACGCTTATTTGAAGTGACAATTTGTTTTTGAATGATGAATCGTAATAAAATATAAACTCCTAAAGTAAATAAAAATACGGAAATGTACGGTTTGATTACATCTCCAGGCAAATTACTTAAAAAACATGCTCCAATAAATGCGCCGATTGCCCCAGGTAATGTAAGCCTGGAAACTGTATATTTATCAACGTTTCCAAATTTGATATGAGATGCGCCAGAAGCTGCAGTTGTAACGACTTCAGCTAAATGAACCGATGCGGAAGCTACAGCCGGTGCAATACCAAACATTAATAATAGTGAAGTAGACGTTACCCCATACGCCATTCCGAGTGCCCCATCGATCAATTGAGCGAAAAATCCAATAATAGCAAAGACAATTAATTTCTGCATAAATAATCCCCCTGTAATAATAAATGAAAAAGACACTTTTCCCGTATGAGAAAAGTGCCTTTGGTTTTTCCAATCAGCAATAATTAAATTTGTTTCATTATAATACATATTAATCGTATAAATCAACTGGGTTTTAAAGTTTTTGAATTGAATGAAAGAAAAATAAAATATACAATAAAAGGATGGAGAGAAAGGGGAGAAAGACATGTTACGATTTGATCATCTCGTTCACACAGTTCATGGTACACCGGAGGAAGCGGCAAAACAAATGCAGGAACTTGGATTTCATACTGTATTAGGCGGAGAGCATACGAATTGGGGTACTTGGAATAGTTTAAGTTATTTTGATTTATCATATATAGAATTTTTAGCAGTTCAACATGAAGAAAAAGCGAAAGAAGCAGAAAATCCATTAGTACAAGAAACAGTGGTGAAACTACAAAATGGAGAAGGAATGCTACAAATCGCGATCCGAACAGATGCAATTGAGGAGCTAGCAGTTAACTTTAATAAGTACGGCTTACATACGATAGGGCCATTTGAAGGGAAACGTATGAGAAAAGATGGCCGACTTTTAGAATGGAAAATGTTATTCGTTAAGCAAGAAGAGAACGGACCGAAATTACCTTTCTTTATACAGTGGAATGAAACGGACGAAGAAAGAAGAAACGATTTACGTAACAGTGGGACGATTACTGAACATAAAAACAAAGTGCAACAAATTGAAACGATTCATTACGCAGTAAAAAATGTTCGAGAAACAGTACGGAAATGGAAAGAAGTAATGGAGCTATCTACAAGCTCAGTTGTGAAAAATGAAAAATGGAATGCTGAGTGTCAAAGTGTATCGTTTGGTGACATTCAAGTACAGTTTTGTGAACCGGTTGGAGAAGGTCTAGTGCAAGAATACATAAAGAATCATGGCGAATATCCATTTGCAGTAGAGTTTAAAGGGGGAAATAAACGAGAGCATGAAGTGTTAGGGAGTTTGTACATATATTGATAGAGGTGAACGTTGTGGAAGAAATGCTTAGAGAGATAGAGAGAATACTAGAATGGCCTCGTATGTTAAAAGCGACTGTTATTTCAAAAGGCTTTTCATTCGATGAGAAATATAAAATTGAATTAGAGAGTGGGGCCTCGTATTTTATTAAAGTATGCGATTCATCATATTTTGAACGGAAGCAGGAAGAATATGAATATATGCAGCAGCTAGATTCTTTACATATTCCTATGCCAAAATTAATTCATTTTATTAGTCTTACTAAATTCAATAAATGTGTACAAGTTTTTGAATGGATTGATGGATTAGATGGTGAAGATATATTAAGAACGTTGTCTACAGAAGAGCAGTATAGGGCTGGAAAAAAGGCTGGAGAAGTACTAAAAAAGATTCATTTAGTTGAAAAAGAAGATAAAAGTAATTCATGGGAAATGTCTATATGGAGTAAATATGAGAGATACTTAGAAGCGTTGAAAGAATATGAAGTAGACTTTTTTCATTTAAATACAGTGATAGATTTTGTAGGAAATCATAAAGATTTATTAAAAAATCGTCCCATCGTATTTTTACATGACGATTTTCATCCGGCTAATATAATGATTGACCAAAATGAGTTTCGGGCTGTCATTGATTTTGCTAGATTCGATATTGGTGATCCTATTCATGATTTTCATAAAGTAGCACTATTTACAACGAATATAAGCAAACCATTCGCGATTGGACAAGTTCACGGTTATTGCGGAGGAGAACCTGATCTACATTT
The DNA here is from genome assembly GCF_040492675.1 of Bacillus sp. AP50. Taxonomy (NCBI): domain Bacteria; kingdom Bacillati; phylum Bacillota; class Bacilli; order Caryophanales; family Bacillaceae; genus Bacillus; species Bacillus sp. AP50. Next base: position 1,827 of record NZ_JBEUTW010000306.1, on the reverse strand, counting down.
TTGGAAACTGTACTCATTATATGCAGCAATGATATTCCCGGCTGATATCGTATGGACAAACCGAAGCACACCATATTTATTAGATGATATGAAGGAAAGATTAAATGGAATTTTAGAAGATCATAATCATTTTTCATCTTATATTCCAAAATGGTATCAATCAAGTGAATTTAATAAATAAAGGAGTAATTTATATGGATAAAATAGCAGTAATTTCAGATATTCACGGTAATATTCAAGCATTAGAATCCGTGTTGAATGATATTAAATTAAGAGGAATCGAGCGCATTATTTGCCTTGGAGATTTAGTAGGAAAAGGACCTCATTCCAGTGAAGCAATTGAAATCATTCGTAAAGAATGTGAAGTAGTCGTAATGGGAAACTGGGATGATTTTATTACAAAGCCGACTGAATTTGAAGCATTGAAATGGCATCAAAAACAATTATCGGAAGAACAAAATGACTATTTAAGAAACTTACCATTTTCAATCGAGTTTTATATGAGTGGGAAATTCATTCGTATGTTTCACGCTTCACCGAGAAGTTTATATGAAAGAATTCAACCACACGCTTCAAGAGAAGAACGTATTAGTATGTTCGAAAATAGTGATCTGACGGAAAATATAGAAGAGGAAAGAAAACCAGATGTCGTTTGTTACGGTGACGTTCACCAAGCATTCGTCCAAAATTTCAGAGGGAAAACGTTATGTAATGCCGGTAGCGTAGGAAACCCACTTGAAATAACACAAGCTTCCTATTTAATATTTGAAGGAACTTACAATGAAAAAGAAGCAGCGAGCTTTTCTATTCAACTTGTACGAGTACCGTATGATATTGAATTAGCTATCAGACTAGCAGAAGAACTCGAAATGCCAGAAATTGAAGAATACAAACAAGAATTACGGACTGCTTTATATCGAGGGTTTAAGGGGAAGTAAGCTAATAATATATCAACGATTTTTCAAATATATCTATCATAACTTAAAATATATCAATGATTTTTTCGAGATATCAGCGATTCGAGAAAGGATATCAATTTACTGACAAATAGTGACATGAATTATTATCTATAATTATATTATGTCAACTAATTATAAAGGGAGATATCATGAACCGAAAACAAAGAATCAAAGAAATTGCAGATCATATTGTAAAGCTAAACTTAACCCATCCAATAAGAGTTGGAGTAAGCGGTATTACAGCCTCAGGAAAAACAACATTTGCAAACGAACTAGCGGAAGAAATAAAAAAACGAGGATTACCAGTAACACGCGCCAGCATTGATGATTTTCATAATCCAAGAGTGATTCGCTATGCAAAAGGAAAAGAATCTGCAAGAGGGTATTATGAAGATGCACACGATTATATAGCTTTCAAAGAAAGATTATTAATGCCTTTAGGACCTAACGGAAATTTACAGTATGAAACGATTTCTCATAACTTAATAACGGATATGCCTGTACATAATGAGCCGCTATTGGCCACGCAAAATATGATATTAATAGTAGATGGAACGTTTCTATTGAAAAAAGACGTTGCGCATTTATTTGATTACAAAATCTTTGTAGATACAAATTTTGAGATTGCGAGAAAACGTGGTGCTAAGCGGGAAACTGAAGCTTTTGGCAGTTATGAAGAAGCAGAGAAGATGTTTTTAAACAGGTATCACGCGGCTTGTAAGATGTATATAAATGAGCATAACCCAAAAAGTTATGCGGATGTTGTATTTCGGAATAGTGATTTAGCAAATCCAGAAGTTATATTTCAAGAGCGAAAGTAATACATAATCAAAATAATATGTATAGCCTTTTATTTATAGTTATAATT
>NZ_JBEUTW010000305.1:0-5818 GCF_040492675.1 Bacillus sp. AP50 | reverse complement strand
TCATAAAGTAGGTAATATAGAAAAAGCAGAAAAGTATTTTTTTATGAGTTATGAAATAAAAAAGAGAATATTTGAAAAAGAAGCATTAAAATAAAGAAAAAACTTGGATTATCTATAATGGGAATAGCAGCTGGAGTTATGGGGTTTTATGGTAGAAGGTCTTTGCAATAAATTAGCTCACAGTGGATATGGTGGAACGTTTATAATTATAAAACCTAATGAAAATCCATATGCTGTCTCTGAAGATACAACGATGCCTGCAAAACAAACCTTCTATTGAACGTGGGTAATTAAACAAGTCACAAATTATAATTTGTGACTTGTTTAAGGTTGGATACTAAATGTGTTGCTTTCAATATTGAAAGCAACTTTTAAGTTTGTGATTAATAGTTAACTTAATAAATTTTGGGTTAAAATAAAAACAAATTTTTAATCAAGTCCCACAAAAAGTACGATAAGGGCGATTCGTCGGTGCAGGCGGAATGCAGTATTCTTCTTGATCTGTCGAATACGCATAAGGGTTTGATAAAGCTTCAAGAAGTTTCTCCATTACGCTATAGTCTCCATTTGTAACAGCTGCTTCTAGTGCTTCTTCTACACGATGGTTCCTCGGGATGATGGATGGGTTATTATTTTTCATCATCTCGTAGGCGTTTTCTTTCGATTGTTCTTGTCTTTCTAATCGAGATTGCCACAGTTTGTACCATTCTTTAAATTCAGGACTTTCAAATAGAGCTGTATTTTCGATAGCATCAAGAGTTAATGAACGGAATGTATTTGTGTAATCCGCTTTATATTTCTCCATCATTTTTAAAAGTTGCTCAATAAGTGAGTGATCTTGTTCTTCGTTGCTAAATAGTCCTAATTTCTTTTTCATTCCAAGGAACCACTGTTTTTCATACTGTACGCTAAATTTCGAAATTTCGTCTTGAGCGATTTTTAATGCTTCTTCTTCATCTTCGTGCAGAATTGGTATTAAAGATTCAGCTAGTCGTGCGAGATCCCATGCGGCCATATATGGTTGATTTCCATATGCATAACGACCTTGTGTGTCAATAGAGCTAAATACGGTTCCTTGGTCGTAATTGTCCATAAATGCACAAGGACCGTAATCAATTGTTTCGCCACTGATCGTTATATTGTCAGTGTTCATTACGCCGTGAATAAATCCAACAAGTTGCCATTTTGCGATAAGACTGGCTTGTCTTTTAATGACTTCTTGTAGTAATGCAGTATATCGGTTTTCATGAGCTTCAATTTCTGGATAATGCCTTTTTATCGTATAGTCAGCTAGCGATTGAAGATCCTCGATTGAGCCACGAGCTGCAGCATATTGAAATGTACCGACGCGAATATGGCTACTAGCTACTCTAGTTAAAATTGCTCCAGGTAACTTTGTTTCACGATAGGTTGGTTCACCGGTTGTGACAACTGCTAAACTGCGGGTAGTTGGAATATCGAGTGCATACATTGCTTCGCTAATAATATATTCACGTAGCATCGGACCGAGTGCAGCACGACCATCTCCTCGGCGTGAATAGGGAGTAGGGCCAGAACCTTTCAGTTGAATATCGAAACGCTCACCTGAAGGAGTAATTTGTTCGCCAATTAAAAGAGCACGACCGTCGCCTAACATATTAAAATGTCCGAATTGATGGCCAGCATATGCTTGAGCTAATGGATGAGCTCCTTCTGGGAGTGCATTACCAGCGAAAATAGCAATTTCAGCTTCCTTTTTCAGTTCTTCAGGGGTCAAGCCAAGAGATATCGCTAATGAATGGTTTAGTTTAACTAACTCCGGTGAACTTACGGGAGTAGGGGGGATTTCTGTATAAAATGATTGTGGTAAAGTCGTATAACTATTATCTAAATTCCAACCTGTTTCATTATTTTTAGTCATTGTATCTCCTCCTTTTTGTATTTTAAGTTATGTATTTGTACGTATGTATTCTTTGTAAAGTTAACTAAAAGTATAATATAATATTTCCCCTTGCAATCTATTGTAAGGACTTCATTGCACTATGTCTATTTAACAGCAAATTTAAAACCTCCATTTTAAGAAAATGGAGGTTTTATTATTATTTAATTTTTACAATTATTTTTCCTTTTGCTCTTCCAGACTCTGAATATTCCATTGCTTTTTGCGCATCTTCAAAAGGGAAGACTCGATCAATTACCGGTTTGATTTTTCCGGCTTCAATATAGTTTGCAATAGTACGTAATTGATCCCCGCTTGGCTTCATAAATAAAAATGAATATTGAGCATTATGCTTTTTTTCAAGTGCAGTAAGTTTTTTGCTGGCTAATGAAAATAAGAGAGTTTTAAAGAATCCTGAACCAAATTCTTTACCGAAGCGAGCATTCGGCATACCTGAAACTGAAACAATGTTTCCTCCGCTTTTTATAATATTGAATGATTTTTCAAGTGTTGCACCGCCGATTGTATCAAATACCGCATCATAATTTTTTAGTATATCTTCAAATTTTTCTGTTTTGTAATTAATAATTTCATCTGCGCCAAGAGACGTTACTAAATTTGCACCAGCTTCACTAGCAGTCGTTGTAACAGTAGCACCCATTATTTTTGCTAACTGAATTGCGAAAGTACCAACACCACCGGATCCAGCGTGAATTAAAATCTTTTGTCCTTTTTGTAATTGCATGATGTCATGTAATGCTTGATATGATGTTAAGCCAACAAGTGGAATCGAAGCCGCTTCCTCAAAACTTAAATTTTTTGGTTTTAAAGCAATATCATCTTCATGAATGGCTATATACTCCGCGAAAGTACCAATCTTATTTTTTCTTGGACGAGCATATATTTCATCACCAACTTTAAAACGAGTCACTTTTGATCCAACCTTCGTGATGACACCGGAAAAGTCATTCCCAAGGATTAGAGGCATTTCATATTTCAGTAACATTTTAACTTTTCCGTCGCGTATTTTAAAATCAATTGGGTTAATACTAGCTGCATGAATTTCTGCGAGCACTTCATACTCATTAATTTCAGGAGTAGGTACCTCTGCCATACACATTAGGACTTTTCCATATCTATCAATTATCATTGCTTTCATTTCTTATACCTCCAAGTTTTAATAAAAGTTTTGCAATAGCTTCTCAATATCTAATACAAGATTTTTTAATAAACCTAATTTTGTACGTATATCAATATAATAAAAATTCTTTGTACCTTCTTTTCTCATTAAAATAATGCCAGCTTCTCGTAAAATCTTAAGGTGATGTGATACGGCTGGACGGGACAGGTGTGTTTGCTTCGTGATTTCTCCTACACGTAATCCTGTTTGACATTCCGTTTCCATTAGCACTAATAAAATAGCTTGACGTGTTTCATCACCAATTGCCAATAATACTTTTTGAGAATCAATAAAATCTTTTTTTATAATATTTAATTGTTCTTGTTTATTCATTTCAATCACTTTGCCTCCAGGTAATTAGTCGAAAGGTTTAAGATGATGAACCATTACTTCGATACGGTAATGCTACATGATTGTTGTATAAGCTGCAATATTGGGAAAGAAAATCGAGACGAATGAATTTTTTATTGTTGAAAATTATAGGGAGATAGAAAAGGGATTGGAAGGATTACATAACACAATAGATGAAGTTTTAAAAACAAAAAATGATGTAACAATAAAATAAGCGTTCGTAACCTTGTATAATCCATAAGGTTACGACCGCTTATAATGTTTGTATTATTTTTGATTTTTACGATAGAACATGGTTCAACGTAAAGTACATTCTTTTGTTTTACACTTTCATACAGACACAATTCAGGTGGATTATAGATGTATGAAAAGGTAAAAGGAATTTTGGGGCGTAATCTATCTATATGATAATTCAAAATGAAATATAAGTCTATATTTTAATGTTTTTTTGGATTATATTTATGTCACTGAGCTCAGAACAATGATGTGGAGGGTAAATATATGAAATCGAATTATGTACCAGTTTTAATTGTTGGAGGGGGATTATCTGGGTTAGCGTCTGCGTTATTTCTTGCAAAACATAACATTGAGTACTTACTTATTGAAAGGCATCCGTCTACTGCCATTCATCCGAAAGCAGGCGGTCTTACTTTACGTACAATGGAGTTATTTCGAGAATTAGGCTTGGAACAAAGAATTAAATTGGCAGGTAAAGCATTAGAGAACTGCAGAGGAAGAATAGCGGTTCATACAATAGCTGAGGCGAATAAAGAAGAATTGGAACAAATGAGAGCGACGCAATACGGAAACGATGAAGAGTTACTTCAAAAAATAGAAAAGATTAGTCCATCAAAACAAACTGCGTGTTATCAAATTATTTTAGAAGAGATGATGTTACAAGAAGCGAAAACATTAGGCGAGCAACTATCTTTTTATCATGAATTAGTTTCATTTGAACAAAATGAAAACGGGGTAAAAGCAACGATTCGAAATCGTGAAACAGAAAAAGAAAGTGTCATACATTGTGACTATGTAATTGCAGCGGATGGAGCGAAAAGTAAAATACGTGAGCAGTTAGGGATTAAAACTGAGGGTCGTGGAACCATTGGTGGCTATTATATGAATATTTATTTTGAAGCTGATTTAAGTGAGTTTATACAAGGAGATGCATTCGGTTTTTCGATGGTACTTCATCCGGAGGTTCTTGGTGCACTTATCCCGGTTGATAACGTAAAAAAATGGATTTATCATGTAGCCTACGATCCATTAAAAGGAGAGGGGCTAGAGGACTTCACTATAGAACGTTGTAAACAAATTATTCAAATAGCAATTGGAAGTACAAATGTTGAATCAAAAATATTAAGTGTTTTACCGTGGGAAGCCGCTGAAAGTACAGCGGTGAAATTTCAAGGAAATCGAACCTTTTTAGTTGGCGATTCTGCACATATTATGCCGCCAACAGGAGGATTTGGTTCAAATACAGGAATACAAGATGCGCACAATCTAGCTTGGAAATTAGCGGCTGTTATAAAAGGGAAGGCAAAACCAAAATTGTTAGAAACATATCATGAGGAGAGACACTCTGTTGCAAAATTAACGACAGCTTATGCAAGTAGTTTACTGTTTCGTGCTGCGAATAGAGAGGAAGGCAGTTTGAATAATATGGATGGTTTAGCTGTTACAGTTGGATATCAGTATTGTTCAGAGGCGATTATAGATGATTCAGTCACTCCGCATAGAATGGATAGCATAGAGTTGAACGGAAGACCTGGAACGCGAGCGCCACATTTATGGGGAACGTATGAGGGGAAGAAAGTTTCTACATTAGACTTATTCGGTAACAGTTTTGTATTACTTACAGGAGTAGAAAATAGTTCTTGGGCTGAGGCAGCACATGCTGTTTCAGCTAAATTAGGAATACATCTAAAAGGGTATCGTGTTGGCTTAAGTGGAGACTTTATTGTTCCAGAAGATATTTTTAGCAAATTATATGGTATAGAGAATGGAGGTGCTGTATTAATTAGACCAGATGGCTTTATCGGATGGCGTTCGGAAAAAACGGTAGTAAATCCAGATATAGTATTGGAAGAGGTAATGAGAAATTTATTATGTGATTTTTAAGTAACTACAGAAATATTGTTTTATGTACTTCACTGTACTGAAAAAAATATTCACAAATTTCAATAGGTTTGATATGATTAAATTCGACAAGTTAATAGAGGCCGGAGATATTTGAGAAAAGCCATAAATTTATTTAGGGATACAGGAGTGTATTCTAAATAATTTATGGCTTTTTTTATTGAATGAACCGTACAAAATAGGGAGTTATATGTGAAAAGGAGGGCTATAGAAATTAAATAGGATAATAC
>NZ_JBEUTW010000304.1:0-11930 GCF_040492675.1 Bacillus sp. AP50 | reverse complement strand
ATAATACATTATTAAATTTATATATAATAAAAAGAGTGCACACCTGATAGCAGGTTTTCTTTTATCACCTTAATATGAAAAAATAATATCTTTCCACTATGCTTGTAGGAAGTTTGGGTCCGCTTACAATTTACCACTTTTTTGCTATAATAATAGATATTGAATAATAGGAAAAAATGACTAAAGTAGGTGAAGTATTGGCTGGATTGTTTATTTCTACCTTTGTAAGAAAAAAGAAGGGTAGCAAAGCGGAAGGGATTGTATGGGAGTCAATTAAAGAAAACTTTAAGGAGAGAGAATGTTTAGGTTATTGGAACTATCCTATTTTCTCAGCTGATTATTCCGGAAGAAAAGAACCGGACATCTTGCTTCTAGATAAAGAATTAGGGATTAATATTATTGAAGTAAAAGGAATTACGATTGACCAAATTGTTGCGATACAAGGGCATAAATGGGTTTATCAAAACTTCTATATGGAAGAAGGAAATCCATATCAACAGGCGGAGAATCAAATGCATAGTTTGATAGATTGGATTAAAGAGAAAGGAGATTTAGCGAATAAGCTTTCAAGACGAGTTTTGGTAGCCCTTCCATATATAACAAAAATGGAGTGGGAAGAGAGCGGATTTGGTCGCTTGCCAAGTAATCCGCCCATCTTATTCAAGGAGGATCTTTCTAATAAGGAAGCGTTTCTTGGACGCATAACATCTGTCTCCTTAAGTAGAACTAATAGTTCATTAAAGGAAAATGAGTGGGAAAGTTTAACGGAATTAATCCATGGTGGGAAGTTACCTGAGACTTCTGGGGTAGAAGAAGGTCCGAAATATTCGCTGCTTTACATAGCTTCAACGGAAACAAAGCTGCTGCAAGATAAGCGATTATTTGAACCACTATTGGAAAAAGGAGTTAAAGTCATCATTCTGTCTCATTTTAAAAAGAAACCAGAATGGTTCCCAATTGATTTTTATCAAAAGTTTGAAAAAGCCTATTTGTTTCAATATTTTTCTTCAAAACAGCCATATAAATTGGCAAAGCCAATTTATGTTATCGATGGAGCTGGAGTGGATAAGGAATTCGAGAAGCATTGGCTAGACAAATTTCCGAACTTTAACAAAGGGCAGTACAAAGTTGAGCACTCTCCGGTAGAGGAAAACTTGACGATTACGGCGGGGGCTGGAACCGGGAAAACTACGGTCATGACACAACGGATTATGTTTTTGCTCGCGATGGTTCCAGAGCTTTCTCTAAAGGATATCGTGATGATTACCTTTACGAGAGAATCAGCTCAAGAGATGAAGCATCGTTTGAAGAAGGAATTGGTGCTTAGGCAACAGGTAACGAGACAGCCAAGGTACTTAAAGTATGCAGAGGAACTTAGGGAAATGAACATCAGCACTATACATTCCTTTGCGAAATCTTTAATTAAGGATCTTGGTTTTATCCTTGGTTTTGGCCGCAATGTACAGCTTAAAGGGTACAAGGTCAAACGTAAAGAAATCATCAGTACGATTTTAAATGAGTATGTGGCTGGCAGACCTAGTAATGAGTTAGGGCTTGATGGGTTCCGACACTATGAACTTGTAAAGATTGTGGAGTCTTTCTGGGATGAAATGGAAAGTAAAGGGTTAAGCAAGAAACAAATTGCTGACTTAGAGTGGAGAGGAAATTACTCCTCAGAAGAAGTATTCGAGAAGTTCAATGACCTATTCACATATGTATTCCCGAGGTGTGAAGAAGAGTTTAATCAAGTAAAACGGCGGGAGAACGCTATCACAATAGGAGATCTTGTACGGAAAATTAGTGAAATCAGTTCGGAAAAACCTGAAATATTAAAAGAAATGCCGTATCAGTTTGCATACTTGTTTGTCGATGAATTTCAGGACAGTGACGATGTCCAAATCAAGCTTGTTGCCCAAATTAATAAAATGATTCAAGCAAGATTATTTGTCGTAGGTGACATCAAGCAATCAATCTACCGTTTCAGAGGGGCGGATTATACTTCCTTTACTCAATTGAGGGAAAACGTTGACGAAGCATTCATTGAAGAACCTCTTCAAATTAATTACCGTACTTCCAAGACACTGTTGGAAAAGTTGGATTGTTATTTTATGACGTGGGGTAAGCGTGGCGAGTTAACGTATGAACAACAAGATCGATTGATTGGAAATGAAGGTTCGACTTTTGGTATGAATGAATTCCGAGTGAAAAAGTACAATAAATGGACTGATGAACTAAAAGGAAAAGTACTGAATGAAGTGGAGAACGCGCAAGAGCTTGTAAAAAAACAGACGCATGAATCAAAGAAAAAGAAGATTGCCTTGCTTGTTCGGACGAATAAGCAAGCGAAGTGTGCTTATGAATGGCTCGATGAGCATGGAATTACTGTGGAGATGAATGTTGGTGGAACTTTTTATAATAGCGAGGCGGTAAAGGATTTTTATCGTTTATTAGGAGCACTGCTCTATTCAAATGATGCGAAAAGCGTGCTGAATGCATTGGCGACTCCATTTTTCAAAACGGAAGTGTTGTTAGAGAACTTAGTGAAATTCAAGGGTGATAATAATCGGATTCTTGCGTATTTACGGCAGAACCATGGGCTAAATAAAGATTTTGACGTTGCTGTGCAGGAATTAAGAATTAAGCCTGTATTTGCGGTGATTCGGAAGTTCATGACCCAGGACGTTTTTCAAACTCTCTATTCTAAAAAACTGGCTTTAATCGATGGTGAGCCATCAAATAAGGAAAAAGTAAAGGCTAAATTTGAGGTTCACAAATATCAAACCAATCTAAATCATTTGATGAACTTACTTCATCAGCAGTTTGACAGTACGAATGCGACATTGTATGCCCTGCACTCGTGGCTTGGAATCAATATCAAAACCAATCGTGAAGAAGATGAACCACGAGTGGAAGCAGTTGATACAGAGGATGTAGTCGAAATCGTGACCGTTCACAAATCAAAAGGCTTGGAATACCATACGGTTATTATGCCTTTCACAGACCAACCCTTCCATTTTGAATGGGATGAGATTTTATTTGATAATGAAAAGAAAAAAGTCGGCTGGTTTCTAAAGAAACTGAAACTTAAAAACAGTTATTATGATGATTTGAGTGATTTAGAAACAAAGGAAATTGTTAAAGAAGAAACAAGATTGCTGTATGTTGCGATGACAAGATCTCGGGAGAGACTCATTATTTTTCAACCAATTAAACGAATGGATGATACCTGGTCTATGCAATTGGACATGGGTAATTAGGAGGAGAGTGCAGCTTGTATGAATTGTAAAGTGGTAACCTATACCAATCCTAAGACTCTTGACAGATTAGACGGCTTTAAGCCTTATAGGGATGTTCTTCATGTATGTGCTACCAAAAACATGAGGGAAGGGGTCTATGAACGATATCAAAAACAGCAGAATCACCCATTCATCAGCGCTCCGATTGTGAGTTCGATTCAATTGATAGAGAGCTTGCTGGGGAATTGGTCCAGCTCGGAAACGAAACTAAAACAATATTTGCATCTATCAGAGATTATCCAAAATGAGATGGTGCTAGAAGAGAACTTTCTTTCGTCGTTTCGCCGTAATCAGATAGATGTACTTGAAACCATTCGAATGATGGAAGTAGCAGGAGTAACCCCTGCTGATTTAGACGATGATGAGCTCGTTCTTTCCACGAAAGAGAAAGTATTTTTAACGATTTGGAAAAGGTTTGAAGTGCATCCATCCATCAAGAAAGTAAGAAATCTCCTTACTTTTGGCTTCAAGAAAACACTAGCTAATCGTTGGAATAATATAATCGAAGATATGATTGAACACTCTTATGATAAGAGTGAGGTCGACTTTCATAAGATTAACCATTCGGTCGGTTTTGATACGATTGTTCTTCACGGTTTCTACTTTATGACGCCTGAACAGCAGCGAATATTTTTATTGTTAAAAGAAGCCGGAGTGAACATCGTCTTTTTGAATCTTTACGATGAGCGGTATCCAGAGACGTTTTTATTTATTGAGAAATTCATAAACGGAAGACATGGTTGGGTAGATAGGAATCAGTGGGAAATTGAGAAGCACTTGAGACAAGTGCGGACCTTAGCTGATAAGTTTCTGGCTGATTTTGAAGGAGAACGAATCGAAGGCTATAAAAACCCAGCGCATTTAAGAGTCAAGGATTTTCAGGATTTTTATACCTTTCTTCAAGATTATGAAACCAATCTTGAAAAAGATAAAAACGAAAAGAAAGTATATAAGACGTATCTTGCCCCGAATGCTACTTCCTTGAACAATCGATTACAGGAATATTATCCAGAACTATTCAAGGCTAAAAGGCATTTTCTTGGTTTTCCGATTGGGCAATTTCTTTACCAGCTTCATCAAATGTGGAGTGAGGAAGAGGAGACCCTAATTTTGACGGAGAATGGTCTCTTTGAATGCTTTGCCTCGGGGTGGTTGTATGATAAGGAAACGAAGAAGAATGCAAGAGAGTATACAAAGATTCTTCAAGACGTGCTTCCCTTTTTTCAGGGGTGCGTGACAAAAGATTCATGGGATACAAGGGTAAAGGATTTACTTCCTATCCTCGAAAATGTTCTCCCGGTATTTAAACAAGAAGAGGATGACTCTTTTCAAAGAAGGATGTCGAGTCCGTTTGCGATGTTTTCGCAGTTTGCGACAGCAAAAGAGGACGTTCTTCAATTGGTACATTTTATGAACATGATTTTTAAAATTGCTGTTGACTTGTTCGGTGATGGAAAAGAACGGATTTCACTCGCCAACCATTTTTCTAAGCTTCGTCAACTGGTCGATGCATCTAATCCGTACCTTGAGCAGGAAATTTTAAAGGAAGAAAGGGACTTGATTGACCAACTGAAGAAAACATTACAGACAACTCCTGATATTGGTACCTTTCATGTGAGTGATATTAGTACTGCTATCAGTCTATACTTATCGGGGCATTTACAAAAGGATTATCATGAGGAAGAGTTAATTCGGCCGTTTATTGAAATTGATGGGGAAGCTTTCAAGGAAAATGGCATCACTCATGTGACAGGACTTGATGAAAACAGTCTTCCGTATTCTGAGTTTAAGCTTCCATGGCCACTGAGTGACGATGTCTTCCATGATTTGGCCAAAAGGAATATCCCACTGTCTTTTCAAGTTTTACGAAATGACTATGTGAAGGAGATTACGAGATACTTGGTCTATAATCTGCTTCAATTCTCTGAGAGGCTTGAATTATCGTGGATGGTACAATTTGAGGATAAAAAGAACCTTGATAAAGCCGTCTATTTAAGTCAGCTAAACTTGAATCCAAATAGTGAAGATAAGGATGAGCAAGACGAATTGATGGATGTAAAGCTTGAGAGAGAAATCACGAAGCAGGAACTGGATTCCTTCTTGGCCTATCCGATTGATGCTTTAGCGGAATTCAAGTTCTGCCCGCGGAGATTTTATTATAGTTATCTATCAGGGAATTCGGAGACGTTTCATAGTGAATTTGTCCATGAATTTCTATTCGGTAACCTCTTAAAGTCAGTTGGTGCTTTATTGCCGAATTTAGGTGATGAGAAGATTAAGGAAGAAGTGTTTAAGCTTTTCCCTTATTGGAACGAATTTAAATTAAACTTGATTACGGATGAAAATCTAAAGTATCGAAATTGGGCTAAAAAGCATTATGGGGGATATACGCCATATGGACAAGAAGAGGAGTTTAGTGATTTGCGCAAGTTGTTTCTCTTTCCTGCTCTTCAAAACAGCAAGGCGGATGAGGAAAGCAAGGCTGTTGCGGCTGCGATAGGACAGCTTTATAAACAGCCTGATACCATTCTTCCGACCTTGAGGGAGGAATTTGAAAAACAGCTGCAAGAACATCCAGTCCAGATGAAAGCGACCCCAAGTGACAAATGCCGCTATTGTCCACATAATCTAATTTGTCCTGAAGCCTTTCATCCCGTTGATGACGCAGAAAGGAAGCGGCTGAAATGACAACGATATGGGAGAGAATGGCTAAAGAGTGGCGTATCAGTAAGCCGAAAATCGATAAAGCAAGGCTTGAAGAGGACATTCGTGGAAATCTGGATAATGTGATGAAAACAATAGAGAAAAGCAATTCCGTCCCGTCGGTGTTAGATGCAATCAATGCCGATGATGACGATGATGATTGGTAAAAATGGGGGGAAATCATGACTTTAGCTGCAATTGAACATCCGTTGACGGATAAACAGAAGGAAGTCGTCAACTATGATGGGGACGAATTATTAATAAAAGGAATTGCTGGAAGTGGTAAAACGACGGTGCTGCTTAATAAAGCAAAAAAAATGATTAAAAAGGATCCTTCCATTCGGATAGGACTTTTTACCTATAATAAAACGCTCAGTCAATATGCCAAGATAATTGCTGAACAAATTGGCCCACGTAATCTATTTGTTTATACTTTTCATGGTTGGGCAGCCGGCGCGTTGCGAGATGTGACGAAAAAAAGAAAACTGTTTGTAACAAATACGAAAGATCAAAAGGATTTTCTAAAAAATGCCGTTGAAATTGTTAGACAGGATTCCACGCATCGTTTTGTCACAGAAGAAAAATTTAGGGAATTCCTAGCCGAGGAAATTTCATGGGTTAAAGGAAAAGGAATTAAGAATCTCACCGAGTACCAAGATGTGTCGCGGACCGGAAGAGGAAGTTCGGTTAGGGTGACGAAGCCAGATCGTAAGATTATGTATCGTATTTTTGAAGAGTATGAGAGGGTGAAGCGAAATTCGGGGAAAATAGATTATGATGACTTTGCATTGACGCTTCTCGAAAATAAAGAAAAGATAAGGGATACCTATAAATTTGATCAGGTCATGATTGATGAAGGGCAGGACTTACAGCAAGTTCAGCTAATGCTACTACGGTTTATTGCCAAAAAGGGATTTGCAGTCGCGGCGGATAAGGGGCAAAAGATTTACAAGACGTCATTTACATGGAAAGAAATAGGTATTAATATCCTGGGAGGGAGGACTAAAATTTTACAAAATTCCTTCCGGTCGACGAAACAGATTATTCAAATGGCTTATAGCCTACAATTGAATGATTCTATTATTAAGGACGAGGAATATGTAATGCCTATTCTGCCAGAATATACTGGTCCTGTACCAGATGTATATCAATGTAGTACAAGAGAAAAACAAGATACTGCAATCGTTAGCACAATAAAGATGCTGTTGCAGAAAAATCCAGATAAAACGATAGGAGTTCTCTCAAGGGAATGGAAAAGTGTTAACCGATTTTATTATGCGTTACAAGCCGAATCGATTCCTCACGAGTACATTAAAAAGGATCAAGGTAATGCGCATACTGCTGGAGTCAAACTCACAACCTTTCATTCTGCAAAAGGATTAGAATTTGATTATGTTATTATTTTAGATTTAGTGGATGATACCGGTGATCAAGAACTTCAAGATGAGGAATATAAGGAAATTGAACGTCGTCTTCTCTACGTATCCATCACTCGTGCCAAAACGTATTTACAGCTCTATTATTATGATCAACCTTCTTCATTGCTGAAGGAGATTGATTCCCAGTTTTATAATAAGAATGTAATGTAATTTTATGTTCCTAAGTAATGAGAAAGCAACTAACAAATCGGTTGCTTTCTTTGTGATAATATTTATTTTTTTAGCGACATGAAAGTATAGTTTTTATTAGTTTAATATAGATTATGGTAATGTAAAGAATTTAGTTTGGGTGATAATATTAGGAGGTTTCTATGCAATTTAGGACGCACTCATTTCGTTATGGAGAAGAGTTATTTTCCTACGAGCCTGAATTTGTTCATCTCTGGCAGGAAATAAAAGATGTACTGGATAGTATTACAGAAGACGATTTAATACAACATTATAATAATAATCCTAGAGTTTCAAAGAAGAGTATTTCTGACTCAATTAATGATTTAATAGATCATAGATTAATTGAGAAGAAATGGGAACGTCAAAGTCCGATATTCAATAATTCTGAATATCGACCTACTAGTAGGAATCGGTGGTGGACCCTTGATAAAACCTGGATTAGCAGGTGAATTAAATATAGAAGAAAGCAAACAACGTTCTACAGAGTTTAAATTCAAATAGACAAACAATTATTTAAAAATACAGGAGGATAAGATATGCATAAGTGGAAATTTCCTAATGGACAAGGGTTAACTCCAAAGGGGGTAAATAATCCATCGATTGAAATATTCTTAGATAATGTTGCGGAGTCTTTGACGCGTGAGGTACTGCAAAATTCATTGGATGCAAAAGATAAAAGTAAGGAGGAAGCAGTTAAAATTACGTTCGATTTTTTTGAAATGCCAACAGAAAATATCTCGAATATTGAATCTATTAGAGATGAGGCACTGCCGAAAGCACTCGAATTATGGACAGAAAAAAATAATAAAGATACTCTCGATTTTTTAAATCGTTTTAGTGATGTGCTTCATGCATCTAAAGTCTCTGTCTTAAAAATTAGTGACTACAATACAACAGGCTTAAATAAAAAGAAGTATGAGTCATTAGTTTTGGGAGACGGTTATTCAGAAAAGGATGACACTGATTCAGCGGGTAGTAAAGGAATTGGTAAAGCAGCACCGTTTGCAGCTTCAGATCTACGGATGGTGTTTTATAATACACTAGCAAATGAAGGAACTGAAAAGTCAGTGGGTGTAATGAATTTCGTTTCATTCAAAATTAAAGAAGAAAACTTCATTACACAAGAGCGTGCGACATATGTGGACGCTGAAACAGATTATATTGCTGAACAGCAAACATTTGGTTACCCTGAAAGAAAAAATGATGAATTTGGTACAGATATTTTTATTATCGGTCTGAAAAATTACGATAATTGGACGCAAAATATTATTCTTTCAACTTTAAATAATTTTCTACTTGCGATTATTCAAGGGAAGCTTGTTGTACAAGTTGGTAAATCAGAAATAATTAACGATGTAACTGTACATTCTTTAATGAATCGTATATATGAAGAGAATAAACTTCGTGGGGATATAAAAGCGCAGTTTTTAAAAACATATCGTTTTTATGAAGTATTAACAAGTGAGCAAACACTACATTTTCCTTTGGATGAACGTTTTATAAAATATCCATTTGTTAAAGATGTAGCGGATGCTAAATTATATTTGTTGCAGCATGAGCCAGCCAATCGTACAGTATTGCAAACTCGTGCAGCTGGTATGAAAATTTATGAGCGTAATCGTATTAGTGGCAATATCAATTTCTCAGGCGTATTTCAAGCGTTAGGGAAAGAATTGAATGGGTATTTAAAAGATTTAGAAAACGCTAATCATGATACATGGAGTATTGATCGTAAGCAGGGAGAAGCACATCTAGAAGCAGCAGGTTTTTTAAAGGATTTATTGCAATGGTATAAAGATAAAGTACAAGAGGCGTTTGCAGATATCGGTACGGATGTTATTGATGCATTCGGAGTAAATGATTTATTGCCTTTAAATGAGCAACAAACTGAAGGGGAGAAAAAGCAGAAAGACTCGGGTATAAAAAATAATTTCGAGGATTTTAAGTTTTCGCGAAAAAATAATAAGACTCAAACATTAGATGGCGATAAAGAAGAAGCTTTGTTAAAGAATGTACTAGAAGCTGTAGGAATCGGGGATGGTGATACTTCTGGTAGCGGCGGTAAACGTGAGGGCCATGGCGGTGGAGACTCACCTAACACAATCTATGGGCCAGGTGAAGAACCTGGCGATAAAGGTCCAAATGGTGAAGGTGAGGAAGTTATCACGAATAAGGAAAAACGAGTAGGCCCGTCTACTTCTATTAAGCTGAAAATTGTTGAGCTTAATGCAGCTGAAGGGAAGTACCGAATTGTCGGGAAAGTATTGAAGAAATCAAAAGCAATTGAAGTTGAATTGAAGTCAATTGGTGCAAATGGTATGACATACCCATTGAAAGTAGTGGATGTTGCAAGTCCATCGAATGAAACTTCGATTAAACGAAACGCGGTTCGTTTAGAGAATCTTTCGAAAAATGTTGTATTCAGTGCAGATATTTCGATTGATAGTAAATTACGTTTGAAAATGGAGGGCACGGTATATGAAATTAAAAGCTGATTTATTTCCGTATCCGGTTTTAAATAGTGAAATGAATGACTATGAAAATAGCGAATTTAGTAGTGACATTCATTTTGAAAAAGTATCACCATCGAAAATGAGTGTTACGGTGAAATTTAAATTAAACGATGCGATGTTAGAGCGATTCATTATTGAGGGAAAGGCTGTGTATGCCGTTCATTTAGAAGGGGTTTCTTCAAGTTATCGTAAGTTATTTACAGCGTCCAAGTTACAAAATGAGCTTACGATTTTGTTAAATGCTAACGAGATCAGTGGCAAAATCGAAGTGAATACGATGATTTTAGCTAATGAAATGATTGAAAATTATAGTAATCCAAATTTCAATAATGAATACTATGGTGATAACTTTAATGTACTTAAGCTGATCAAAGGAGATATTTTAGCGTTTGATACGATGGCGGAGCTAAATATTAAATTTGCTAATAAAGAAAATCCAAATGCTAAGTCGATGATTCGTGTTGCAGCGATTAATGATGTGTTTATGGATGTTAATATTGATGGCGATATTATTTTAGTCAACTTACCCCAAAAAGCGCACGAAGCTTATCAAGTTATGAGTCGCTCGGATCAAGTTAAACAAAGTATGTTGCTAGTAACGATTGTTTTGCCTGCATTAACATATGTAATTGAACGCGTGAAAAATGGTGATTTCAATAGAGATTGTTTATGGGTGCCGGCCTTATTTGAGTTACTAAGCAAAGCGGGTTATGACGAACAAACGATTTTAACTGCTGACGCCATGAAAGTTGCACAGCAGCTATTAGATGCACCTGTAGAAGATGCATTATATAACTTTTATAAAGGAGCGGAGCTTACTTATGACTAATGTTATTAAATATGTAACAGATGAATTTCTAGAAAACTTTAAAGTTAATTTTAAAACGGATTATTTACCGCTGTATAAAACAAATAATACAGTAGAAATTGCGAAAATCTTTTCGAATCCTGAAAATGTTCATGAAAGCTCGACAGTTTTCGATTATGTACCATTGAAGTTAGAAACAGTTGATGGTGAAGCTATAAAAGAAAATATTCGAACGCTGTGGAATAGTTTGAAGCATATTTCAATTTCAGAAGCTGAAAGTGAAAAGATGTGGGTAGCTTTAGCTAACACGTACTACATAGATTATCATTTAAATCAGTTGAATTTAATTTCAGCTCAAGATAAGGACCGTAGTATTGAAAGTAGAACAATTTTTAATCAAGGCCATAAGCGCTCGCTGACGATTAATAATTTATCGTTACTATGGTGGGTAGCTTATTACACTGTAGATGTGCAACATCCAAGTAATCCATTCCACTTAACGGACTTTTTTGTAGACGGTGCATTCCGTGGTAACGCAGTTATTTGGTTCTCGAGTAATATTATTTCTAACAAAGCTATTTCATTAGGGATTTTAGAGGCCATTAAAGAGCTAGCCGAGCAAGATAAAATGATTGTAAATCGTTATTCTTACTCAAATGCAAATAAAATCTTAAATCAAATTGGTGGGGTGAGAATGTTAGACATGCTAACACGTGAGGAAGTAAAAGAAATTATTTGTGCGAATCTTTTAGACACAGAAAAGATTCGAGTGCCACAAATGCAATAATTAAAATTACCCTATTTTATAATAGTACATAGTGAATAAACGACGTTTAAAAGATAGGATGATGAACTACTCTATTCGAGTTAGACAAAATAAAAAACATCCTCAATTGAAATAAGGGTTGGGCAAACATAATTTCATAAGATAACGTAAAACACCTCTGAGATGTAAAAATGATACTGAGCTTATCGGATTTTAGTTTTGTTTAATAACGTA
>NZ_JBEUTW010000303.1:0-4170 GCF_040492675.1 Bacillus sp. AP50 | reverse complement strand
AAAGAAAAAACATGCACAAAAATTGCGCATGTATAATAAAAATCTATGTCTTGTCTATGTAAATATATGATTGGCTTATAAAAATCGTGAGGGTGTTTGAAGAAAACGGTTATTTATTAACAAATCAAAAGAGCGCTTTTTAAGGCGCTCCATGACCAAAACTAATATTGACAAAGAATACCACATGATATTTTATGTATGTTCTTAATAAATGTGCAGTTTTTAACCAAATTCTTATTTTGCACAACAAAGCAGCTAGTTCATAAAACTAACTGCCTGTTGTACAAAGGAAAAGCCGCACTTACAGAAATAGTTTGTAACTTTAAGTTACAGAAATAGTATGAGCAGATTTGAAAATGTTATTCGGAAATAAAAGAAAATAAAAAAGACCAGCTAGCAAAAGCTAACTGCTCTCCAGAAAAGCATTAAGAAGGAAGTTCAGAACTCAAGTGCATTTATAGTATGGACCAAAATATCAAGTTTATGTAACAAAAATAAAAATCGAGCAGTTAATGGGAGAAACTACTCGATTCGATACAACATGGGTAAGAAGCAGATTGTATTGTGATTAACATTAACGGAATATTGAATTTTATTCAACTTTTAACAAAATCGTTATTTGAAAATAAATAACCACAATAACGTCAGGCAATCAAGTTGCCTGCTATGTTCTTGCATGGTAAATGATAGATTTCCCTACAAAAGAGAAAAATAATAAAAAAGGTTTTTAAATGAAATTCATAAAAGTTTGATAGGCCATGCCGAGGGAAAATACCGTTGCTACCGCATGGGCAGTCCATTTAAGTATATTTAACTTTAATATAGTGTTGTATAAGATTCCATATACGATACAAATGGTTAATATGAATGCAATTAATTGAAGAACTAATAAAAATAGCGGTTGTTCCATTTATTCTCACTTCCTTTATTTGATATATTAATATAATTTATTTAAATGTGAAAGTTTTATTTCTATGAATTTCCAAAAAATGTGATATGAAAGGCATAGTAGTAATCACAAGAATTACTGCAAAACTATAAATGGAACTAAAAGTATTATGACGAGATCAGTAAAATAGTAAAGAAGGTCACCATTCACGGCGACCTTCTTTACTATGCGTTATACCCAAATAATTTTAAATCTTCTCCTGAATCTGAAATGATTTTCTCAAATCGTAATCCTACTTTTTCTAAAAGCTTTCCTGAGGCGATGTTATCTACAGAAGTAATTGCTACAATTCGTTTCATGCCGAGCTTTTGTACACCGTATTCGATTATCGCAGAAGCTGACTCGTAGCCATATCCTTTTGAACGGAATGTCTCTAAAAAGGCAAACCCGATATCAACGTCTTCTAATGAATCTCTTTTAATAAGGCCACACATACCAAGTGGAGTGAGATCTTTTTTTCGTTCTACTAAGTAAAGGCCGAATCCAAGTTTGTTATACATATCGATGGGACCGTTTACAATATATTTTTTTGCATCTTCTAAGTTACTAACTCCTTTGTCACCGATAAACTGAATCCATGCAGGATCGTTTACTAACTCAAGAATAAAAGGAGCGTCTTTTATATCAAACCAGCGAAGATTAAGACGTTCAGTTTCAAGAACTATCAATAATTACACCACCTTTAAAAAGTTATAACAATTAGTATGGATTGTGTAAAACAAAAGTGCAACATATTTTAATGGGGGTGTTTGTTCACATAAAGTTCGTTTGTTTTGTATAGAGAGATATCTTATAATTAGGATTGATTGTAAAGAGTGAGATGCTTATACAATGACTCCTAGGTGACTAGGAGTTTTTACTATATAACTATCATTATTACTAAATATGACACACTATACATTCTACTCAAGGAGGTACATAATGAAGAAATTATATAATGCATCGTTTACGTATTTGATTATCGGTTTATTATCAGGGATTTTCGCTAGGGAGTATGGTAAGTATAAAGGGATTTTAGGGTCTACTTTGTTAAATCTTTTGCATACGCATACACTTGTACTTGGCTTTTTCTTCTTTTTAATTGCTTTAGGATTAGCAAAAGTATTCGCGTTTCATGAAGTGCAAGGGTTTAATAAGTGGTTTGTTTTACATAATATTGCATTAACATTAATGTTAGGTTCGCTAGCAGCGAGAGGGCTTCTTCAGTTAAATGGAGCTGACTTTAAAGGGTTAACTTATATTGTAGGATTTTCTCATTCGTTGATGGCAGTTACTTTAATTTGGTTTATGTTGTTAATAAAGAAATCGTTTAAAATGTAGTGAAAAAGAACTTGTAGCGTGTGCTGCAGGTTCTTTTTTGTATGTTCAGGTTTAATAATCTTATTTTTCTAATTATTTTGTATAAAGATGGTATACTTGTTTTAAAATTAAAAAGGAGAGTTGATTATGGAAATAACAATTGAACATGTAGTAAATGAATTAAAAGGCATACTTCCTGAAGATCGAGTAGTAATAAATATGACAGTACGAGAGTTACATAGTAAAGATGAATCTTACCATAGTAGTAGTTTGCCTGATGTAGTTGTTTTTCCAAAAACGACCGAAGAAGTTAGCGCGATAATGAAAATAGCGATTCAGCACGGAACAGCTGTCGTTCCATTTGGAGTAGGGTCCAGTTTAGAGGGACATGTAATTCCTTACGAAAAAGGAATTACAATGGACTTTTCTCTTATGAACAAAATACTTGAAATAAGAGAAAAGGATTTTCTTGTGAGAGTACAGCCAGGGGTGACGCGCTCTCAGCTTAATAAAGAATTGAAAAAGTATGGATTATTTTTTAGTGTAGACCCAGGAGCTGATGCAACGTTAGGAGGAATGGCTGCTACAAATGCGAGCGGAACAACAGCGGTAAAGTATGGGGTAATGCGTGATCAAGTTCGAGATTTAGAAGTCGTTCTTGCTGATGGAGGAGTAATACATACCGGGAATTTAGCGGCGAAGTCATCATCAGGTTATCATTTAAATGGTATTTTCGTAGGCTCAGAAGGAACACTTGGATGTTTCACGGAGTTAACTTTAAAAGTATACGGTATACCAGAACATGTTATGGCTGCGAGGGCATCGTTTCCAACTATAAATGATGCAGTAGAAGCTGTAATTAACATATTACAAGCAGATATTCCAATCGCGAGAATTGAACTCGTTGATGAATTATCTATGAAACAAGTAAATTATTACAATGAAACAAGTTACAGAGAAGAACCGACACTGTTTTTAGAGTTTCACGGCAATGAAGCAGGGTTAAAGCAAGATATTGAATTTACGAAAGAAATCGTTCTTGATCATAAATGTATAGAAATTGCGTTTGAGACGGAAACAGCAGCGAGAAATAAGCTGTGGGATGCAAGACATAACTTAGCGTACTCTTACGTGCATAGTTATCCTGGTAAAAAGCTAATGAGTACAGACGTATGTGTACCAATTTCGGAATTAGCTGGAGCGATTCAACATGCGAAAGAGGTATTACATAAAGTAGGGCTTATTGGCGGTATTCTCGGTCATGTTGGGGATGGGAATTTCCATGTACTCTTAATGATTGACACAAATGATAAGGAGGAAGTGAAGAAGGCAGACGAAATAAATGAAAGTATCGTTCAGTATGCTCTTAAACGAGGAGGAACGTGTACAGGAGAACATGGCGTTGGAATCGGGAAACGAAAGTATCAAGAAGAAGAACATGGGGCGGCATTATTTGTAATGGAGAAAATAAAGAAAGTTCTTGATCCGCAAAATATTTTGAATCCGAAAAAGGTGTTTCAATTAAAAGATAGGGGCTGAGTGGATGAAAGTAATATAGCTGGAAAGTATTTTGCATTTTGGACCGGTTGCTGCACTCCCAAGTGTATTAGCGGCAGTATGGCATAACATTGCAGGGCCAATATTAGCAACCATCTGGTCAAAAAATAAAAAGAATACTTTCAGCGATGAAAATGTATCAATAAATATAGAAAAATAGGAATGATAAATAATGCAAAAACGTATTGTACATTTTGAAGGAATGGTTGTATTTTTAGCCACGATTTATATGTATTCGATATATGAGTTTAGTTGGATTATATTTTTTGTATTCCTTTTAGCGCCGGATCTATCAATGTTAGCATATGGGATTAATAATCACGTTGGTGCGAAAATATATAATGTATGTCACACATATATCATAT
>NZ_JBEUTW010000302.1:0-8405 GCF_040492675.1 Bacillus sp. AP50 | reverse complement strand
TTTATTCAGATGAGGATTATTAATACAGAAGACTTACATGTTTGTAAGTTATGTGTAATGTAATTCGATAGTTTCCCTTACTTATATTTCGTACAATAAAGTTAGAAAGTAAGCCAAATAAGAAGAACAATCACATAACCAAATTGCATTGCTAGTAGCTACTCTTCTTATACCTTTCACCCATGCTACTACAATGTACCCCCTTCCCCTTTATATAATAAAAAAGCCTTAGTCTATATGGACTAAGGCTTTTTTGCTAACCCCTAAAATACCCTTACCCAGTATTTTTATTTTCGACAAAAAATAGCTGGGGGTATATTTCACTATCTCATCGTTAAAAGTTTACTCTTCGCATTTATAGGAATATTTGCAACCTCAATCTCTTCAATCGATTCACCGTAACGTCCTTTTGCAAAAACCTTTAATGCTTCATCTCTCTTTAACATATGCTTAACCGTTTTCTTTATTTTCTGCTCTCTACCACGTTCATCGAATGCAATAAATTCATATTCATACCACTCATCACCAATATGCTGACCAATTGTATTCACAACCGTATAGTATTCTTTCGTCTTATAAAATGGATTATATTTATCGATAACCGGTCCAAGTTTCGTAGGCAGTAACATTACTACTATCACTATCATCGCTATTATAGTAGTGATCATTTTTTTCTTCATAATAAACATTCCTCCTCTGCAGGATATATATACATCCATTTTAAAAAGGGGGAATAAAATCTACTATTGAATCTCATTACATTACACTTACATTTTTGTAAGAATTAAAAAAGGTGAACGAATTTACTCGTTCACCTTTTAGCTTGCTTTAAAGCCACCGCCAAGTACATCACGTACATCATGTATAACAACGAAAGCATCTTCATCTACCCGGCTAATAACTTGTTTTAACTTAACAAGCTCTTGTTTATTAATAACAACATATAAAACTTCTTTATTTTTACCAGTATATCCGCCGCGCCCTTCTAATACAGTAACACCGCGTGTCATATTTTTCGTAATAGCTTCACGAATTAAATCTGGTTGATTCGAAATAATCGTAACAGCCGTTTTTGTATCCATTCCTTCTACAATGAAATCAATCACCTTCGCTCCGATGAACACAGCTACAAGTGTATACATTGCCTTTTCTTGCCCTATTATAAATACAGAACCAGCAATTACAACAATATCAATAATTAGTACGCCTTTACCTACGCTCCAACCTAAATATTGATTTGCTAACCGAGCTAAGATTGCTGACCCTCCCGATGTACCTCCGGCTTTGAACATACAGCCTAATCCAATACCCACAAATAAACCAGCAAATAAAGCTGCTAATAATGTATCACTATTTACATGATACTCAATATGTTCTGTAACGTATAAAAACAAAGATGTTTCTACAATCCCTAAAATTGTATAAATCATTGTTTTCTTATCAAAAAATTTATAACCAATAGCTAGTAAAATTGCATTTATAGCAAAATTCACAATCCCTGGTGACCAATCAAATAAGTAGTACGTAACAACCGTTAAACCAATAATTCCACCTTCCGATAAACGGTTTGGAATTGCAAAGTAATTAATACCAATTGCGAATAATAATGAACCAATTGTAATTAGTGTTATTTCCTTTATACGTTGATTAACCATAGTTCATACCCTCCCCCCATTTGACATTGTATCACTATCTCCTAGAGGTTTAGAAGTGGTTTTTATTCCGCATTTTCCCTCTTAAAAATTGAAATATTATGTTTAAACAGAGGGTTGATTAATTATTCATATTTGCTCTAACTGCACGGACAAATTGCTCCACATTCCCTTTCTGAATATACTTAGCGCGAATGGTTTCATGATTACAAGTAAACTCAAAGTACGGATGAAAATCTATGCTATCTATATGCAAATATGAGTACTCTTTAAATGTTGAAGGATAGTAAGGAAATTTCCCGTAAAACAGGAGGCGTCTAGTAGTGGCAACAAAAATTCCATGTTGATAACATAACATGAAATTATCCTTCTCAAAGATCCCTACCACAAAAACCAAAATCTTTTCATCATCATCTACATACTTTTTCATACTCGATAAAAGTTCATTCATGCATATTCCTCCAAATTCTATTCACTGCTTTAACACTTGAAAAGAATCCATGGATATTACAGACCGGTTTAACTCCTTTATAAAGTATGAAACGCGTTTCCTGTCAAAGATATTTCAAAAAAATAATCCGTTATGCGATTATACACATAACGGATTAAGATTAAACTGTAGAGCGTTCCACAAGTTCGTATGGAATTTCCAGCTTTTCTTGTTTAGAACTCTCGTCATTCACTTTTCTATGCAACATTTCAAAAGCAGTTTTCCCTATCTCCTTTAAATTTTGATCAATAGTTGTCAATTGTAACACTTGCGAGATAGGTTGATTATCAAAGCCAATAATCGCTAAATCCTCAGGAACTTGAATCCCTAATTTTTCAACCTCTGTCATAACCCCAATCGCAACTTCATCACCTGCTACTATTAATGCTCCAGGAAGATCCTGCATCTCTTTTAACTTATGAGCCACTTTTACACCATCTTCTAGTGTAAAACATTCTGTAAAAATCCATTCTTCGTTAACCTCTTCATCTATAGATTGCAATTGCTGTTTATAAACATCAAAACGCTTTTGACTACTCGGCCCTAATTTTCTTCCCGTACAATAGCCAATTTTTTTATAACCTTTCTCAATCAAATAATCCATTCCTAATTGAAAGGCCGCTGAATGATTCGTATATACACTTGAGATGTTTGAAATATCATTATCTTCACAAGCAATTATTGTGCCGTAAGAAGCATACGGTTCTATCGTTTCCCAATCATTTGCACGTGAACAAATAATAAGACCATCCAATTGTTTTGTTTTTAACATATGTAAACTTTTCATTTCTTCTTTTTTATTATAATTCGTTTGGCAAAGTAACACTCTGTAATTATGAGTTAACGCAATCTCCATCATTCCGCTCACCATCGCATCAAAACACGGATGATTAATATACGGTAAAATCACACCAACAATATTCGTCTTTCCTTTTGATAAATGAACAGCATTTGCGTTTTGCGAGTAATTCAATTTCTCAACTATCTCTATAACCGCTTTCCTTTTTTCTTCACTTACATATGGGTGATCATTCAACACTCTCGAAACAGTCGTAACTGAAACTCCCGCCATCTTTGCGATATCTTTAATATTAGCCATGCACTCACCTCTATCTTTAACTTAATGAATCTCATGAACATATGTCAAATCTTCTTATCATTACACCTTCATTTGTTTCTCTTACAAAAGTGTAATTTTTCTGTAAGCTAATTCGATAGTGACTTTCCGCAACATTTCATACAATTAAGTCAGAAACAAGGTAACAACTATTCGAAAAGGAGCGGATTAATATGATGAACAAAATGAAAACGAACAATTTCTTACATACAATGGGCATGGTATTTTCCGCTCTTATCGACGCAAAAGCTGTTGCTTCTACATTAAACAAGTAAGGAGAGTATATTATGAATAACATCACTTTTAACAAATTAGATTTTTTAGGACTAGCTAGTGGCTCGCTTCTTCTTACTGCTTTTATTTACACCGCTACGCTTGTATAACTTTGTGTCCCCTTTCCCCTTTATTATAAATAGTAATAGAAAAGACGACCGTCTATGCCCGGTCGTCTTTTCTTATTTTTGATTTGATTGCAAAGCTTCTTTTAACTCCTCAAACTTCTCATTTAATTGATCTGTCATCATTTTCATAGCGGTTTTTCGATCTATTTGTTCTCCACCCTCAATTTGAATTGGATCTCCAAAAATCAATTGTGCCTTTTTCCCCTTTATTAATTCTTTTACACTTGATGGACCAACATAAGCTGCTGGTACTAACGGAACATTAGAACGCATCGCAATTGTCACAGCACCCGCTTTTAATGAAACATCTTCCGCTGATCTCGTTCCACTTGGAAAAATCCCTACTACCTTTCCTTCTTTTAATAAACGTGATGGAATTTTAAGTGTACTCGGTCCCGGATTCGCGCGATCTACAGGGAATGCATTTACATTTTTAAAGAACCAATTTTTGAATTTCCCTTCAAATAATTCTTTTTTTGCCATGTAATGAATTTGAGTTGGGTACATCCCTGTAGCTAACATTAATACATCCATAAAACTTGTATGTGTACACGCAACAACATACGGACCACCTTCTGGTAGCTTTTCTCTTCCTTGCACTTCTACTTTCCCAGCTGTTTTAAATATATATTTCAACAAAAATGTAATTGGTTTATACATTTATTTCGTTCCTTTCTAAACATCCGAAGTATAATCATATTCTTACAACAATTATAACACTAAGTTTTAGGAGTTGGTAATAAAAATAAGTATGAATTGTTAAATTTCAATTCTTACAAAAGTGTAATTTTCTTGTAAGCTAATTCGATAGTTACTTCTCACCATATTTCATACAATTAAGTCAGAAACAGGGCAACAACTATTCGAAAAGGAGTCGATTGATATGATGAACAATATGAAAACGAACAATTTCTTACATACAATGGGCATGGTATTATCGGCTCTTTTCGATGCAAAAGCTGTTGCTTCTACATTAAACAAGTAAGGAGAACTCATTATGAATAACATCACTTTTAACAAATTAGACTTTTTAGGATTAGCTAGCGGCTCTCTTCTTCTTACTGCTTTTATTTACGCTGCTACGCTTGTATAACTTTGTGTCCCCTTTCCCCTTTATATAGAAAAAGACGACCGTCTATGCCCGGTCGTCTTTTTAATTTTTTCTTTCTTTCAATTCTTTTAAAAGCTGTATCAGCTCAGCTTGTTGTTTTATCTTTTTACGACCATTTCGATTAATTGCTGCAAGCTCACAGGCAACTCCGACGGCGAAGAAAAACAATAAACTTTCTAACATGTAAAATCCTCCATTTGCCTATTAAACAGCTTGACGTAATTGTTCTTCTTGTAAAACTCTCTTATTTATATTTTCTTCTTTTCTCTGACAAACGTTATTGCGAATAAGCGCCGCAATAACAAGTACAGTCCCTATAATATCAAACATTGTGATTTGATACCCTTGCATCATCATAATAGCCAAAGTCGTAATTGGTACAAAATTAATAAATAAAATCCCATTAATGGATGATAAAATTTTCACACCATAGTTCCAAGCAAGTAGCGCTACAATACCTGGCAATGTCATCATAAATAACAAATCATATTTCACAATAGAAATCGTTCCCATACTCGGAACTGAAATATATCCAAGCGACGTAATAATTACCGTTATAATCGCTGTAACAGTCGCACCGAATACACACGTCAACGTAGAATAACGTAATGTTGACCAATCACTACAAGTTTGACCACCCATCGTATAAATAACCCAGCCTACAACACCAATAAATATAAATGCTAATGGGAACATATTATCTTTCAATGTTACAAAGAAACTCATTTCACCTTTTGTAATAACAAACACAGCTCCTACAAAAGCAATAACCATACTCGTTATCATATACTTCTTCGGTTTTATATGCTTATATCCCCATAAAATACAAATAGAAATCATCGGCATAAGTGCTTCCATAATGGAAGCTACCATTACACCCGACTTACCCATCAACATTTGCCCTAAAAATATGAGGACATTATATACTGTAAATGCCATCGTTCCAAAAAAGACGAGTAATTTTCCTCTTCCCTCTAAACGAAATGCCTGTTTTCCTTCTTTCATTAACAACAATACAATCAGCATTATCGCCACTGCTCCATAGCGAATAAGCGAAAAATAAAATGGATCTATGTATTCTAGCGCATGATCAGCAACTGGAAACATCGCTCCCCATGACATACTCGCAATTAAACACGCTAAAGCCCCTATTATCATTTGACCTCTTCTCACCGCAATCCCCCGTTTCTTTCTATTTGCACAAAGAGAATTGTAAAAGAAAAAATATATCACGTAAAATGATTCAAAATGATGTTAACTATCATTTATAATGATAGTTAACATCAAGGGGGATTACAAAATGGAATTACGAGACTTACAAATCTTTAACAGCGTTGCCGATCAGGGTAGTGTAAGTAGCGCAGCAAAGGAATTAAATTATGTACAATCAAATGTAACTGCACGTATTAAACAACTAGAAAACGAATTAAAAACCCCACTCTTTTACCGCCATAAACGAGGAATGACTTTAACAGCTGAAGGAAGAAAAATGCTCGTTTATGTTAGTAAAATTTTGCAAGATGTCGACGAACTAAAACAAGTATTTTTAGATAGCGAAACACCCTCCGGTATATTAAAAATCGGTACAGTCGAAACAGTAAGTACACTGCCTACCATTTTATCTTCTTACTATAAAAGCTATCCGAATGTCGATTTATCATTACAAGCGGGTCTAACAGAAGAATTAATTAGAGAAGTACTAGATCATCAATTGGATGGCGCCTTTATATCAGGTCCTATTAAACATCCACTAATCGAACAATACGATGTTAGTACAGAGAAATTAATGCTTATAACACAAAATAAAGCCTTTCATATAGAAGAATTTACAACAACTCCTCTACTCGTTTTTAACCAAGGATGTGGATACCGCTCCAAACTAGAACGTTGGCTTAAAGATGAAGGTTTGCTACCAAAAAGAATTATGGAATTCAATATATTAGAGACAATATTAAACAGCGTTGCACTCGGCCTCGGAATTACACTCGTACCACAGTCTGCTGTCCATCATCTTTCTAAAGCAGGTAAGGTACATTGTCATGCAATCCCTGAAAAATACGGCAGTATTTCAACGGTTTTCATACGCCGTAAAGATAGCTATATGACGAATTCAATGCGTAGTTTTTTAAAAACAATTGAAGACCATCATCATATCAATATGCTGTGAAAGACATTCTTACATGAATGTCTTTTTTTCTTACAAAAGTGTAAGTCTTTCGTAAGCTAATTCGATAGTTGCAAGTAGCCATATTTCCTATAATTAAGACATAAGCAGGGCAACAACAATTCGAAAAGGAGCGGATACGCATGATGAACAATATGAAATCAAATAAATTTTTAAATACAATGGGCATGGTGCTATCCGCACTTGTCGATGCAAAAGCTGTTGCAACTACATTAAACAAATAAGGAGAGTTTATAATGAACAACATTACTTTCAACAAATCAGACTTTATCGGACTTGCAAGTGGAGCCACTCTTCTTACGGCTTTCATTTATACACTTGCTCAAGGTCTTGTTTAACACTTTGTTTCCCCAACCCCCTTTATATATAGAAAAAGCTGCTCGTCTTATAGACAAGCAGCTTTTTAGTTTGTTTCATATACAATTTGACCTGTTTTCGTAATATCATATCCGCCAATCGCATTTAATTCATTATGAAATTCTTCCGATTGCAGAATGTCTTTCACAACTTCAATCAACTCTTCATTTTCTTTATTCTTCAAAATTACTAAATCATACTGTTCTTTCATGATTGGAATAAAGTCCACATTTACAATTTGCGAAAACTTTTCTGAACCTACTCCTACATCAGCTTTTCCATTTGCAACTTGCGTGGCAACACCAAGATGATTCGATTCTTCCCATTCATATCCACTAATATCAGCTTTATTTAATTTTTGGATTCGTAATTGTTCATCGACTAACACTCTAATACCAGAACCTTTTTCTCGATTTACAAATCGTATAGATGATTGAGATAAATCGGCCCATGTTTTTATATTTTTAGGATTTCCCTTTTGCACATAAAACCCAACGTTCCTTGCTAATAAATTAATCATAGTACATGGTTGTCCAACTAAAATACGTTTTACGTAAGGAACATTATATGTACCCGTTTCTCCATCAAACAAATGAAGACTAACGATACTTCCTTCTCCTTGATACATTTTCACTAAACTCGTTAAGCTACCTTGATACGCCCTTAAAACATTAGAACTTGGCAAACGATTTTCTATACGTTTAGCTAACATATCTAACGTTAGTTCTTGACCACTAATAATACACGTGTTCAAGATACTACTACCATCGTTTTTTACAGGAGTAACTTGTACCTTTCCTGTTTTCATTTGTTTTATATATTGATCTAAATCTGTTGCATCAATGCGCATCTGTCTACCAACTCTATAAGAAGGAAGTTCTCCTTTTTTAATTAAGTCGTATACAGTTAATTTTGATACTTTTAATCGCTTTGCTACTTCTTCCGTTGTGTAGGAATGATGATCCATAGACGATTCCTCACTTTCTCCTTTCATTGTAACAAAGAAAAGAATATTTCTCCTATTTTTTAAAAATAGATATATGTTCAAATTACATTCAATTATAACTAGTTATATTTAGATATAATTAGTTA
>NZ_JBEUTW010000301.1:0-14860 GCF_040492675.1 Bacillus sp. AP50 | reverse complement strand
CCTGTTAAACGTGACTAAGTTGTCTGAATATAAAATGTAGACAAACTTTTCAATACCTTACGATAATATCTTATTACAACTTTCTAAATAAGTAAATAATAAGAAACTTATAGATTATCATAAGTTTTCTTTATGTTTCTAAATTTGAATAGTGTTCATGCTCCTTATGAATACTATTACCATAAAGTAAAGTGCTCTATTAGCGCTTTACTTATAGTTCATACACACTATGAACTGCTCATCATTCAACATACAAAAAAATGTTATAGAGGTGAAATAAAATGGGTAAAAGAAAAGCAAATCATACTATTTCAGGAATGAATGCAGCATCCGCACAAGGACAAGGTACTGGTTATAACGAAGAGTTTGCAAATGAAAACTTAACTCCTGCAGAAAGACAAAATAATAAGAAACGCAAAAAGAACCAGTAACGAAAAATCCCAAAAGGAACATTCACCTTTTGGGATTTTTTCTAATGTTTATAACGTAACAATTCTGAAACCGTTACAAATCGATAGCCTTGTTTTTTTAGCTCAGGTAAAATTTTTGCTAGTGCTGCTACCGTTTGACTACGATCATTTCCTCCATCATGTAACAATACAATATCGCCACTTTTAGCATTTTTCACTACATGATTTACGATAGATTCCACCCCTGGATTTGCCCAATCACGTGGGTCTTGATGCCACGACCATAGAACGGTTTGATAACCTGCTTCTTTTGCTGTTTTAAATACAGCATCGTTAATATATCCACCAGGAGGACGGAATAGCAACGGTTCTTTCACCCATTTTTCGAAAAATTTCTTTCCATCCAAAATATCTTTTTTTAATTTTTCATCTGATGAACTATTTGCATATAAATGATTCATCGTATGATTTCCAATCTCATGTCCCTCTTTTAACACTTGTTTCACTAAATATGGATTGCGCTGAACTCGAAATCCAATCATAAAAAATGTCGCTTCAGCCTTATATTGACGTAATAAATGTAAAACTTGTGGTGTATACGTTGGATCTGGTCCATCATCAAATGTAATGGCAATAATTTTTTCATTATTAGGTACTTCCCACGTTACATAGCCAGTTGGTTCTAGCTCTTTTCTGAGCAACATTTTCGCTTCCACTTTTTCAACTTGAAATATATGTACTGCGCATAATAAAGAAAAAACGAATAGAAAAATTTTCTGTTTTCGCATAATGTTCATTAAAGTAAGAGGTTGTCAAATACACAACAACCTAATTTACTTTTCTAATTGATCTACATTTCGCATTATATTTTGGAGATTATTTTCATATTGCTCAAGTTGTGGACGTTGTGTTTCTGAAGCTACCTCTAGTGCATTTTGAATTTGTTCATATGCTTCCTGAACCTCTTGGCGTAATTCTTTTAAATCATGACCGTAGTTTGGATCATTTTTCACAATGTTGTTAAATGCATTTTCTGCTTGTGTAACGCCTTGCTGCGCTGCTTGAAACGCTTGTTGTTTATCTTTATGATATGGCATTATATAATCCCCTTTCTGTAATAGTTAGTCCCAATTATCTTTACCTTTTTTTCTAAAAACATTCTCGTATAAATTTGCAAACTTCTCTCATTCTAAAAAGGAAGAGGAGGTGTCACATACAATGGGAAAAAACAATCGTGAAGCGAAAGAAAAAAAAGGACAACCTGAACCATTAAGCGGATCTCATAAAGTAAAAAACCGTAACCATTCACGCCAAAAACATCATGCGCATCATGATATGTAAAACAAAAAGTGCACACTAGCTATCTTTTCCACATACAATGTTTATATTTTTCCATTTATTCTTCACCCCTAATTCATTCATGCATAACATAGTATGAATTGAGATTTTACGGAGGGTGTCTTACATGGGCAAGAAAAAGAAGGATTGTCTTTTTCATGTTGATGGTTTCGAAGAATGGATGGATCAGTTTT
Source organism: Bacillus sp. AP50 (assembly GCF_040492675.1). Classification (NCBI taxonomy): domain Bacteria; kingdom Bacillati; phylum Bacillota; class Bacilli; order Caryophanales; family Bacillaceae; genus Bacillus; species Bacillus sp. AP50. The sequence continues at coordinate 12,918 of NZ_JBEUTW010000301.1, read as the reverse complement.
GTTCTGACTCTTGTAGTAACTTTAGTTTCCCAAATCAAATTCATATTGACCTTTGCGAAACTGAACAAGAATACATTTTGGAAACAGATGTACCAAATGCCAATGAACAAAATGTAGTCATTAAAAAGATGGAGACAGGCCTAACCATTTGCATACTTCATAAAAACATTTCTTTGCAGCGAACTATCCCTTTACCCGCTAATGTTATTTATAAGAAGATGCTAGCCTGCTTAGAGAATGGTTTTTTGGCCATTCATATTTCCAAAAATGAAGTTGCTGATAAACATGAAAAGAAAGTTCTTTTTTCAAATTAAGAGTTAATATAATACAAACATAAGCCCCAGTTGGTACTGGGGCTTATGTTATTTCGCATGCATTTCTATATTAGAATTTCTATCATATCTTTTTTTCAATAAACCTTTTGTAACTAAAAGCACAGGAAATGCCACAGTTGAGAATATAGCTAATGTTGAAAATACTGCAAACCCATTTTGGTACCCGTAGTAATCGAGAAGTACTCCTCCAAACCACGGACCTATTACTGCTCCAATTCCCGAAAAGCCCATCGCACCGAAGTATGTTCCTTTTAGATGCGCAACAGCAATATCATCAATAAATACATCCGTCATCGAAAACATTAAGACTTCTCCAATTGTAAAAATAATTGTACAAACGGCAGCAACTAGCATGGATTCTACTATTCCAAAGCCAAATAATCCCCCACTCACAAATAAAGCCCCCACCATAATTGATGTTAACGGTGTATACTTTTTACAAATTTGAATAACAGGGTATTGAATTACGACTACAACAATCGCATTTAAAGCTAGCATATATGAAAATAATTTCACTCCATCCTGAAATATATGTGCATTTGCAAAATATTGAGATACTGTTGTCGTTAAATGAGAAAAACCACAATTACTCAAAATAATACCAACTAGTGCAACTAAAAATACGACATCCTTTCGCAAAATACGAATTGCCTTTAACATTGTGACAGGCTTTTCTGTATTTACTTTCTTTTTTTCAATCGGATACTTCTTAAATTGGAACGCTAATATAGCTGTATATAAAATGTATACTCCAGCTGCTACTAAAAACGGAATTGTTGATTTTGCGCTTCCAATCTGTAACCCGACAAGTGGGCCAATCGCTACTCCAACATTGATTGCACCGTAACGCAAATTATATACGAGTAAACGATACTCAGGTTTCGTTAAATCTGATAATAACGCTCTTGATGTTGGCTCAAAAAATGACCTACATAATCCATTCAAAGCATTTAATAAAAAGAAACTTAAAACATGATCTGCAAGTGAAAAACCAATGAATACAAAGACCCAAACGATCATGGACCATATTATAATCATATTTCGACCGAATCGATCTGATAAATTCCCTCCGATAAAACTAGCAAACACTCCAACAAGTGCACTCGTTCCGATAATAGCACCTGTCATTCCAGCTGATACACCTTTCACAGTCGTTAAATAAATTGCTAAAAAAGGAATACTCATTGACGTGGCGAACCTCGCAAATAAAGTCCCTATTATAATTGTCATTCCTAACGGATGAATATTTTGCAACTTCCCCTTCATCTTAAAAACCTACTCTCCCTGTTCTTACATAAAAAAAGAAAGCAAAGGATCTGCTTTCTTTTCCCTTTTTATACTTGCGCTGTTGATACCCGCGCTGTTCTCGTTATATCCATATCTATGCCATATGTAAACTGTAATTCTTTACAAACATCTTTAATTAATATTGCAACATTATACTTCTCATTAAATTGTAAAACGATGTTCTCCACTTCTTCATATGTATACTTATATTCGCCTGTAATGACACTTTTTAGATCAAAGCATTCGTTAATACAAAGTTGTACAAGTAGCTGGTCATATTTCTCTATTACATCTTCTTTCTTCCAAAGTAACTCTTTTACATATAACCGATCAAACTTCACACTTTCTCGATTACAATCCGTTAAAATCCGGGTCATTTCATTTAATTCTCGATACAATTCAGAAATATTTTTGCTTAAACTAAGCAGTTTATCTACGCCATTTTCATATAACATATTTATTCCACCCCCGCATTTTCTTCTTATTATAGCAAGAAAATTCTAAAAATAGTTTCTTTCTTCTGAAATATTAGGAAACTAATTTCAATTGCTTTACAATGAAACTAGTTAATGCGAGAGGAGAAAGAAAATTGGAGCACAAATTATATTACACTGACGCTTATAAGCAAGAATTTACTACTAAAATTATAAAGCAAGATTATGATAAAGACGGTAACTTATACGTTGTTTTAAACGAAACCGCATTTTATCCGACTGGTGGCGGACAACCACATGACACTGGAACTTTAAATGGTATTGCTGTACTTGATGTTGAAGAAGTCGACGAAGAAATCCGCCACTTCATTGCAGAACAATTACACACAGAAGACGTAGAAGGTAAAATCAATTGGGAGCGCCGGTTTGATCATATGCAGCAACATGCAGCTCAGCACATTTTATCTGCTGTTTTTTGGGACTATTTCAACATACCTACGATTGGATTCCATCTTGGAAAAGAAACGATAACAATTGATTTAGAAACAGAAAATCTGCATGCAGAAACGGTTGAAAAGGCAGTACAAATTGCCAATAAAATCGTTTTTGAAAACCACCCAATCCGTATAGAGTGGATGAACTTAGAAGAAGCAAAAACATTACCTCTTCGTAAAGAACCAACTATGACAGAGAATATACGTGTTGTTATTATCGAAAATTACGACTACAATGGCTGTGGTGGAACCCATCCGAAATGCACTGGTGAAGTTGGTCCTATTCAAGTACTAGGATGGGAGCGCAATAAAGGTGGTATACGCTTAACCTTTATCGCTGGTTGGCGTACACTTAAATTAATGGGGCAACAGCAACAAATTATGAAAGATGTTTCCAAACAATTAAACAGTAGCGAAACTGATATCCCAGCAAAAGTGGCACAGCTTCTTACCTCTCAAAAGGAAAACGAAAAAACAATACAAACAATGAATGAAAAATTATTATTTGCAGAGGCAAATGAATTACTGCAACAGCCCACCGAAATACATGCTGGGTTACTTATTTCTAAAGCATTTACAGATCGTTCTATGCAAGAAATTGCAAAAATATCAGCTATCATTACAGAACAACAAGAGCATGCAATTACGTATTTCGTTATTGAAAATGATGACAAACTACAATGTATTCTCGCTTGCGGAAAAACAGTAACGCTCGATATGAATGTTCTTTTAAAAAATGCTCTTCCTACAATTGAAGGAAAAGGTGGCGGAAATAAAAAGAGTGCACGCGGCGGCGGAAAAGCAGTTATGAACGGGGACGAGTTTTTAAATCAGCTTGTTTCTTCTTTACAGTCAGCAGTGTAAAACATGTTTATGAAGGATAGCTAACGGCTATCCTTCAACTATATTTACAGGCCTATATGTTGTTTCAACCCTTGATAACTCCCTGAATTTGCAAAACCGCCACTTATAAGATTGATAAAAGTTTCCGAAAAACCATAATAACTTAATTCGTTAATCGGTACCATTTGCACATCATGAATCGGATTATGATCGAACTCGTTAGAAGGTAGTGTAATTTCACCTTCAATCCTTTCAAGCAGAAACGTAATATGTAACAAAGATGGACTAGCATCTGGTTTATCACAAACATAGAGTAGCTTCTTAATTTTAACTTCTAATCCTGTTTCTTCTCTCATTTCTCGAATCATCGCTTCTTCTAACGTTTCACCATTCTCTACCCTTCCTCCAGGTAAAGACCAATCGCGATTAGCCACTTTTTGCTTTACTAGCAATACTTTTTCATCTTCAATTAAAATTCCCGTAACACGAACTTGCATTATATTTTCTATATATAACCTCCTCTTCCCATTATATTTACACATTAATCCTTCCATAAAAAGAACGTATGTTTTATAATTAAAGAAAATTATGGAAGAAAGTAGTTGTTACATTCATGCGACCATCTTTAACAAAAACTATATCTCTTACAGATTTCCAAAATTATTATTGGTTAAAAGCAGAACTGCAAACATTTTGTCGCGAGCATGGTTTGCCAGCTAGTGGCTCTAAGACCGAAATAACCGAGCGTATCTCACATTATTTAACTACGGGGAAAGTCTTAAAAAACAGCTCTGGTCCAAAAGCAAGTAAAACTTCCCTCTCTTACAAAGACCTTTCTCTTCAAACGATTATTACTAAAAATCACCGCTGTAGCGAAGATGTTCGTGCTTTTTTCAAAGAAAAAATCGGAACAAACTTCCGCTTTACAGTAGCTCTTCAAAAATTTTTCAAAGAGAATGTTGGAAAAACATATGAAGACGCGGTAGCTTTTTGGCATGAAGAAAACGAACGAAAAAAAGACCCTACATACAAAACAACTATCGGTGCACAATTTGAATACAATCGCTTTACTCGTGACTTTTTCAAAGATCCAAATAATAAAGGAAAAGCAAAAGCTGATGCGATTGCTGCTTGGAACGAAATGAAAGCGAAGCCTGGCAGCAATGTTTATGTTCCTCAAAAAGTAGAAAACTAGTTACCTCACTAGTCTTCTACTTTCTCAAATAATAGCGCAATCCCTATCCCGCCTCCAATTCCTAATGTAGCAATTCCATATTTCATAGACTCTCTTTGAGCCTGATAAAACAAACGTGTTACAAGCATAGCCCCAGATGCACCGTACGGATGACCGAGCGCAATTGCCCCACCATTTACATTTAATTTTTCATACGGAATTTGTAACTCTTTTGCGCAAGCAACAACTTTTGAGGCGAATGCTTCATTTATTTCAAAATAATCGATGTCCTCTACTTTTACATTCATTTCGTTTAATAATCTGTTCACCGCAAATATCGGACCAGTCCCTGGAAGATTGGGATCCACTCCCACTACAGTACTACGAACGAAACGAAGGACAGGTTTATAACCGAGCTTTAGGGCTTGTCCCTCTTCCATTACAAGAACAGCACATGCCCCATCATTTACACCACATGAATTACCTGCCGTCACTGTTCCATTTTGTAAAAATGCGGGCTTTGTTCTTTTAATGATTCGTTCATAATTCATTTCTGGCTTTATAGATTCATCTAATAATCCATTAAAAGAAAATATTTCATCATGTATATATCCTTTTTCTAACGCTTGCAGTGTCCGCTTATAACTAAGACAAGCGTACTCGTCTTGCATTTCTCTCGTTATGTTATAACGCTCCGCAACATATTCAGCAGCTACTCCCATGTCAGGATCACCAATTGTTTCAGGTGAAAATCTTGCTCTTTTTTGAAAAGGTGACGTACTTGTACTCTCTACTCCTCCGGCGATATAGCAATTACCTGCCCCGCCTTGAATGAGATGACACGCAGTTCGAATTGCTTCTAAACCAGCACCACATTGCCGATCAATCGTTACACCAGGAATATGATAGCCAAGTCCTGCCTCTAAAGCAGATAATCTTGCAACATTCCCTCCTGGCCCAACAACATTTCCTAATATAACATCGTCTATCTCTCTCTTAATTCCTTTACTTAAAAACGTAAGAAGCGGCGTTGCTAATTGCTGAACTTCATACTCTTTTAATATCCCATCCTTCTTACCGATAGGTGTTCTTTTCGCCTCTACAATAACTGCCTTATTCATATGTTTTCTCCCGGTTTTCAATCATACTTTTTGCTTCCATACGAGCGATTTTCCCACTATTTGTATAAGGTATTCCATCTACAAAATGCCATTCTTTCGGTATTTTAAACGAGGATAATCGTTGTAAGCAAAAACTCTTTAATTGTTGTTTCGTAGCACTTCCTTTTACGATCGCGACGGGCTTTTCACCCCAGTAACTATCTTTCACACCAATTACAACTATTTCATCAACAGCTGGGTGTTCATGTAATACACTTTCTATTTCTTCTGGATAAATATTGATTCCTCCAAATAAAATCATATTCTTCTCTCTACCAACAATATATATAAAGCCTTCTTCATCTTCATAGCCTACATCTCGCACTGTCATCCAGCCATCTGCATTCAACTCCCGTGTTAAACCCCCATCTATTATGTATCCCATAAAAAACTGATCACTTTTCACATAAACAGTTCCTATCTCGCCTTTTTGTACTTCTTCGCCTGCTTCATTACATATTCGAACTTGCACATTGTGACAAGGTTTTCCTACTGAATTTGGCCTTCTTTCGCTTTCTGCATCGACTAGTGCTGTTACAAAACTTAACTCTGATGCACCATAAAATTCATATCTTTTCGCATAAGGAAATATATTCTTTATTTTTTCTTTCGCTTCAGCTTCCCATTTCGCTCCTGATGAAATAATTTTCATTTTATTTTCTATTAATCTATTTTCTTTATATAAAGATTCAAGCATTGTCGGAACTGTATACATAACCGATATATTTTCAGTTTCTAACTTATCTAATACTTGATTCGGAATGAACTTTCTCATAATGTGCACCGTTTGTCCTACATATAATGCACTTATTGCCCCGTATAAGAAAAGAGAATGAACGAGCGTCCCAGCTATTAAAATTGAATCCTCCGTTTTCATATGAAAGTCATGTACATTACAATCAAAACTATGAATCCACGATTGCTGTGCACGTAAAAATGCTTTTGCTTTTCCAGTTGATCCTGATGTAAATCCCATATAAAAGGGAGCATTTCGTAAACTTTCTACAGTGGAATGTGTAGGAAGATATTTCTCTATCATTCTTTTCCACTCATCAATTTCAATTACTCTTCCTTCTTCATGCGATAAATCATTTACCTTATATCTTTCTGTCACAATCATATCCGGATTACTGATTTCAATTCTTTCTCTGAGCTCATCTTGTTTCCACTTTATATCTAACGGAACACAAACCCACCCGGCCATAGCGGCACCAGCAAATAGTTGTAAAAACTCTATACGATTTTCTAATAGGATTGCTATTGTTTTATTCTTTGATTCTGTTGCGTGCAACCAGTTTGCTACTTTACAAACTGATTCGAACCACTCTTTATATGTTAAAACTCTATCATTTTCCTTTATCGCTATTTTATTTGGTTGTAAAGAGGCATGCTTTTTGTATTCTTTTGTAATACCCATATGAGACATCCTTTCTTTACAAAAATAATAAAAAGAAACACGGAATTAACGTGTTTCTTCCCTTTATCATCCCGCATTTGTATATTTTCCATTCTTTAAAGCGGGCGTAATAATATGTTTCAATGAACGATGTAATTTTGTTACGAGAATCGCCGCAATAATTGCTTTTATACAATCCCCTGGTAAAAACACAGCACTCACTTTCATTGTCTCCCATACAGAAACATCCATTAAAAACGCTTGTACAGTAATACCAAATACATAAACTACGAAAATACCACCAATTATATTAATACATAATACTTTTATAATAGAAACTTCACGTAAACGCTCAATTAAATAACCAATAACAAACGCTCCAATGATGTAACCAAGTAAATATCCTGCACTTGGCCCAACAAATACACCAAGGCCACCGCGTCCACCAGCAAGTAATGGTGCTCCAACTCCTACAATAAGTAAGAAAATAAGCTGACTTAATACACCAAGGCGTGACCCTAACAATCCACCCGCAAGCATAACACCGAGTGATTGCAATGTAATCGGAACTGGTGTAATAGAAAGAGCAATCGGAGGTATTAACCCTAACACTCCCATAATAGAACTAAATAAAGCGACGAAAACTAATTTTTTTGTATGCATATTTTCTTCTCCTGTTTGTAAACTTAAAAGTGTTTTTAGGTAACATATCACGAAAATTATATTATCTTTCCACCCTTCTTTTGTCAACTTTTATTTCATTTAAGTTTACAAATAAGAATTCACTTATTTCTCTCTATGCAAATGCTCCAGTTCTTTCCGAAGCGCCTGTTTCAAAAACTTCCCAACAGATGTTTTCGGTATTTCTTCCATAAATACAATATCATCTGGTAACCACCACTTCGCAAACTGTGGTTTTAAAAACTCATATATTTCTTCTTTTGTAACCGTACTATTTTTCTTTTGAACGACGCAGGCAATTGGTCGCTCTTGCCACTGAGGGTGAGGAATCGCAACGACGGCCGCTTCAAATATAGCATCATGTGCCATTAAAGCATTTTCAAGATCGACCGAAGAAATCCATTCTCCCCCGCTTTTAATAACATCCTTCGTACGGTCAACAATTTTCACGCAGCCTTCCTCATCAACCGTAACGACATCTCCTGTATATAACCAACCATCACGAAAACCTTCGACAGTACGATTATCGTTATAATAGCTTTCAGCGATCCATGGCGCTCGTAAACATAGTTCTCCCATCTCCGTACCATCCCACTTCACTTCACCATTTGTACCGACTACTTTCATCTCTACACCAGGGACAAGATACCCTTGTTTTGATCTAATTTCTAATTGCTCTTCATACGATAATTCTGTTTCATAACTTTTTAAACGTGCAAGTGTTACGAGTGGGCTCGTTTCAGTCATACCATATGCATGTATGAATGGAACATTATGTTTCTGTTCAAATGCTTTAATAACGCTTTTCGGCGCAGCTGCACCTCCGCATAGTATTCTCGTCATACTAGATAAATCGTAACTATTATTTTCTAACTCTTGTAATACGCCGAGCCAAATTGTCGGCACACCCGCAGCTAACGTCACTTTTTCTGATTGAATCATCTCTAATAAAATTTTCGGGGTAAACATCGGTCCAGGAAGAACTTGTTTTGATCCAAACCAAGTAGCCGCAAAAGGAAGTCCCCAAGCGTTCACATGAAACATCGGGACGATTGCCATTGCTGCGTCACTTTCCGATAAAGCAGCTGTATCAGCTAAACCGAGTGCCATACAATGCAATACAGTACTACGATGCGTATATACAACACCTTTTGGGTTTCCTGTAGTCGCTGACGTATAACACATACCAGCAGGTGTATTTTCATCAATATCTTTTACAAATTGGAAATTGGGATCGCCTTCTTCTAATAGCTTTTCATAATGATATACAGGCTCCAGCATAGTATTTGGAAGTTCATCTTTATCAGTCATAATAATGTAAGCCTGTACAGTTGATAATTGTGATTGAATATTTTCAACGAGCGGTACGAGATCTTCATCTATAAGTAGAATTCGGTCTTCTGCGTGCTGAATAATGTATGAAATATGTTGAGGAGATAAACGAATATTAATCGTGTGCAAAACAGAAGCAATACCTGGAATAGCAAAATACGCTTCTACATGTCGATGATGGTTCCACGCTAACGTTCCTACACGTTCACCTTCTTTAATTCCAAGCTTTTTCAACGCACTGGAAAGTCTTCTCGTCCTTTCCCCTAACTGCTTATACGTTAACGTTGTAACTGTATCATGTGTCCGTGAAACAATTTCTTTCTTCGAAAACAGTTTCTCTGCTCTTTCCATCATAGAACTAATTGTTAGCGGTACATTCATCATCATATTGGTTATATCCCCCTTTAAAGCGTTTTCATTTTTCGTTTATTATAACAGAATTCCGCAAATGGTTACGACATTTTTCTGTTTTTTCTGAATTATTTCTTTGGAAATAATTCAGAACGATAAAAAACATGTTTTGAATACATTGATTCGAAACATGTTTTTTATCTTTTATAAACTATCTACCTTTTTTCTTACTTTCTTTTTCAGTTTAAAAATAAAACGATTACTGTATTCCTTATTTTTTACTAAAATTCGATATATCTCCCATACTCCTAACACACGAACAAAAAGATAAACTCCGATAGCAATAAGTACAACACAGTACGGATAATACTGAACTAATTCCCCTGAAGTGATATGCTTTTTCTCAAACAAAAACGGGATCGCGCCTGCTGCTATAAAACAAAATCCAACGATCATTACCGCAGCATACTTCTTCTTAATAATCACATATCTTTTTGTCAATTCTTTTAGAAAGTTTTGATCAAATAGTAGTTCTTCCTTTTTCAATACATTGTATCGACTCTCTTCTATCGTTACAGGTGCCATCATTGCTCCAATTCCAAGAACAGCAATGATAATGACAAGAAATGTCGACATTGTTGCATTTTCTTTAAATAATAGATACGGTATTGTAGACAAAATAAGCAAACTAAACCCTAACGCTATATATTTTGAAATCTTTTGTCCGTACACTATATACCCTTCTGCCATTTCCTGACTTACGTAATAGCCATCCACATTTTCATTACTTTGCTCTGCAGTTTCTTTTAATAAATAGTCGAGTGATACCTCAAAAACATTTCCAATCATTATTAACTTTTCAGTTTCAGGAAAACCTTGACCGTTTTCCCATTTACTAACCGCTTGCCTTGTTGTGTTTAATTTTTCAGCTAATGCTTCTTGAGAAAGGCCCTTTTCCTTTCTTAATTTAAAAAGCTTTTCACCAAATCCCATATGTGTGCCCCCCTTTGTTTTCTTACCTAAATTGTATGTAGACATTGCCCTTATCTCTATCTTCCCGGGGTTGCACTTTGTCAACTTACGGTTGCGATTGTGTTATTTAGTGGTTTTATAGACGATTTAGCTATTTTCCTTCTATGATTATGGCGTTAATAAACCAAGACCCCTTAACAACCAATTATAACAATTAAAGGTAATTATTGTTATAAAAAATAAAAAAACTCCTTTATTCATTTAAAGGAGTTTTTTATATGAAATATTTCATTTATCCATATATCTTTCTCGAGATATACAATATCTTTTCGTGTCACGATACTTACCTTTAATGAACATATCCTTTTGAATCGTGCACTCGTACTCCATATTCAAACGTTTCATTAATTTTTCAGATGCTTCATTTTCTGAATCACATCCCGCTTCAATACTATTAAGATGCAACTCATGAAAACCATAGTAGAAAAAAGCTAATGCAGCCTCCGTAGCTAATCCTCTTCCCCAATATTTTCGAGATAAGGCGTATGCAATTTCTGCTGTATGTGTGACCAAATCATATTTAATAAATCCACACGTGCCTATAAGTTTCTTCTCCTCTTTTAATACAATTCCAAGAGGTGCTACTTGCCCTCCATTGTACTGACCCACAATTTCTTCTATATAGTTATATGTGTCACATAACAATCGATGAGCATCCCATACAGTAAAAGTTGTCATCTCTTTATCTGTAGCATACTCATATATATGTAAACTATCACTCATATTCATTTTCCTTAACATAAGTCGTTTCGTATACAAAGTTGGATATGACCACTTCTCAATAATCATAACGGTTTCTGTTTAAACCTTTCATAATTCCTTACCTTTAATAAAAGGATATTCCCACAATCTGTACAAATATAAGCATCCACCGGCGAAGATGTGAACATCGTTTCCTTTTTCCGTATTTGTGCATATCCGACAAACTCACCTTCTCCTATATTTTGAGAACCACAATTAGAGCATGTCTGCACGGCTTTTTGTTTCATGAGAGCACCACCTTTAATCTGTTTCTACTCCCTTCGACAGTTCACTTCCATTTCCCTTCCAAAAAACCTCTTATTCTCTCACATTTCAACAGGAATCTCAAAACAAAAATCGTATATGTACTATGAAATATATTTATTAACGGAGGAATTTTATGACTACTGTTATGACACTTGATATGGCAACAGAAATTGAAAATGCAGAAATTGATATGCTCTCTTCTAAATTAGAGAGACTACAAACAATGAGCGGAAACCCAATGCAAGTGCAAATGAAAAAATTCGGTAGTGCCACTGCCTTTTCATCAAAAATAATTGCTGGTCCTGCTTTTAATACGGTAAAAGGTATTACAAATGCAGATGCGATTGATGCAATCATTTCTTATTATGAATCACTACAAATCCCTTGTCGTTTTGAAATTACCCCAGCACAAGGTACAACTGAATTATTTCAATACTTATCTCAAAAAGGGTTTTATCAATCTAGCTTCCATACTGCTTTGTATAGTATACCGAGAGAGGGTTCATCACTTCTTCCTTCTAATATTACAATACGAAAACTAAAAGAAAATGAGTTTGATATTTTTGCAGACATTTATGTATGTGGATTTAATATGCCATCCTTTACAAAAGATAGCGTGCGCCAAAATAATGAAATTCTTTACAATGAACCAGGATGGCATTTTTTCATAGCTGAAGTTCAAAATATCCCTGCTGGTATTGGTGTCCTGTATATAAATAAGGGTGTCGCATCATTAGCTACTTCTGCTACTTTGCCAGAATTTCAGCGTAAAGGCTGTCATACTGCATTAATTCAAAAACGAATTAAGACAGCTATTGAATTCAATTGTACTTTAATAGTTGGACAAACAAGGTTCGGTAGCGGCAGTCAAAATAACATGGAACGTGCCCACATGAAAATTGCTTATACAAAATCAATATGGACCGCAAAAGACATATTATAATTTACTTTCTTTCTCCTTCCGTTACATTTTTAAACATTTTATGACAATTCCTTTTCTATCCTATTAATCATTTGAATATTCCAACTAGATTTGTTACGCTATTACTAGATACATCATTCAACTTGCAATATGAAAAGAGAATTCTAATCAAACTACAAGGAGGAGAAATGTATGACTAAACATGATCATGGTTTAAAAGAAAAAGTAGAAGGTGCCATTGATAAGGTAAAAGGTGAAGTAAAAGGAGTTGTTGGGAAAGTAACTGACAATAAGAAATTACAAGCTGAAGGAAAATGGGATAAGGTGAAAGGCACTGCTAAAGATACAGTTGGTAATGCGAAAGAAAAAGTACATGAATATAAGGAACATAAATAATAAAAAACACGTTAGATGAATTTTCATCTAACGTGTTTTTTATTTTACTTTATATACATAATGAACCAAATAA
>NZ_JBEUTW010000300.1:0-4697 GCF_040492675.1 Bacillus sp. AP50 | reverse complement strand
TGTTTGTTGGATAAATAATGGACTAAGTTCAGCGTTAGCTGTAGTGGCATTTGAGAAAGTAATACTTTGAACATCCTCAAATAAGAAAGTTTTTCTATCTCCTGGTGTTAATGTAATTGTTTGTGGGGTTGTGGAATTAAATGTTCTAATAGTCAATGTAACAAACGCAGCAAATACAGGGCTAAAACTAAAACGAATTAGAGTTTTATTGTGATTAGTTGTAAAATTTTCAAATAGGGTAATTGTAGAACCGGGTGGGATTTCAAGACTTGTAGGGGTAGTTTCAGATCCAAAAATTGTAAATGTCTCTATGAAACAGTTACTGGAGTTTGAAGAGTTACATGATTTATCTTTTTTCTTGTAATATTTCTTTCCATCTTTACAGAAATAATCTGCCATATCTAATCATTCCTCTCAAAAAAGAGTTTAAGGTTGTCCCATATTATATTATGAAGGTTGTATAAAAAGGTTCTAGTTTAAAAAGAGTAAAAAAAAAGAGAGCCGAAGCCCTCATTGGATAAATTGGTAATTTTTTGAAAAATGACCTTGCTGCCGTCCGTCTAGCCCCTCATAAGCTCGTTGGATGTCGTTGCAAAATTTAAAACTTATTGCTAATCATAAAAAAGACACCCAAAGGTGCCTTCCTCCGACTTGAACCGCTTTAATTTTAATAATATGTATTGGAATCCCATCAAAATAGTATTTTACTACGTTAATTAATATTGATCATTGAGAAAAAATAAAAGCACTCTTTCGAGTGCCTATTTTATTCAGATACAGTAGCTTTATCTTTACGGAAGATACCCATTAATCTTCCGATATCAGTAACAGTCATTATTAATGAAGTTTTATTAATGAATTTAACCAGCATTTTTATGTGAATCAGAACATGTGAGTGGATTTGATTTTGGAAAGAAGAAAGGGACACTCTATATTCAGTTAGATATGGAAGAACTCATGAATCAATTGTCCCCTGTTCAAACAACGGAGATTTCAGAGGCACACATTGGACAGTATCAAAAATTACCAGCTCGTGTTATTATTCATCGATTAACAAAAGAACAAACAGAGAAAAGGTTGAAGGAACAAGCAAAAAAGAAAAGAAGAAAGGTATTACCTACAAAGAACGAAGTAAACGGTTGAGTGGGATCAACGTGTATATTACGAGTCTTTCTACAGAAAATGTTCCAACGGAACATATCCATGACTTGTATTCATTACGCTGGCAAATTGAAATTTTGTTCAAAACATGGAAATCTTTTTTTAAAATTGACAGGTGCAAAGAAATTAAGAAAGAACGCTTAGAATGCCATTTATATGGGCAACTCATTAGTATTTTACTCTGTTCATCGACGATGTTCAAAATGCGTCAGTTACTCTTGGATAAGAAAAAGAAAGAGTTAAGTGAATACAAATCCATCTATATGATAAAGAATTATTATCAATTGTTTTATGAGGGACTACAAAAGAGCATCCATGAATTATTAAAAGTTTTGCTGCGTTTGTTTTACCTTTTAGAGAAAAACGGGAGAAAATCTCATCGGTATGAAAAGAAAATCGTTTTTGATATTTTAGGTGTTGTGTATGATTATATGTTGTCAAAAAGTTTCAAGGTTGCATAATATTTTTTAAAATGCCTAGTTAATAGGTTTATTTGTTATGCCTATCTTTAGAACAGTCGTAGAAATTTAAAGGAATAATCCTCACATATAACCTCTTAGCGCCCTAAGGTTGCTTCCAAAAGTTTTTTATACAAAATAACATCAAAAAATACGTCTTGAACAAGTGTTAAAAAAGAAAGCTGAAGGGCAAGTATATCCTTTTGGAGTCTTTTTAAGAGAAAATGATACAATGAAGATAGTATTAGGAAATTATGGGGATGATTACGTTGCTTACTTTAATAAAATTTGTAGTTAGTTATGCTGCAAGTCTATTTGCTTTTATTTTTGGATGGTTCTTAATTTCATATATTTTTAATCCTAGCTTTATTCACCCGGACGTTTTACAGGGATTCATAAAAACTATCGTCACTTATGGTAGTATACCAGCTCTCATAGCTTGTTTACTTGGGGAAGTTTTATATAGGAAAATTAAACGATGTCGAGAGTTTCAATTTGGAATTCCTTTATTTATAGGACTAGCAGTTATCTATACACTTATAACATTTCTTTTTCTTTTTACTTTTACTTTTTCACATTTCTTTGACTTCGTTGCACCTGTTATTATGGGTTCCTTAGCGTTTTATTTAGTACGTAGAAAAATATAATTCTCGTTTTGGTGCATTATAATAGCTATCTCTGAATCACTAGTTTCAAAAAGCCTTCATGCAATGATGATTGCATGAAGGCTTTTGATGTTTTCTTATTTTTTTGTCTCGTTGACCCATGTAATAATGTCCTGGATGACGTATTCGGGAACGTTAGCAGGGATTTCGTATTCACTAGGGGGGCTTAATTCCCCATCACCCTCCGTGAAGAAATGATTTAATTTCGGGTATTTTTTGAACTGAACATTTCCGCGGTTTGAAAGTCCTTTCTGCCATTTTGTATATTCATCTTTTACTGTTACTTGATAATCACGTGCTCCTTGCAGAATGAGTAAAGGCTCTTTTCTTGATTTTGCCTCTTCAACTGGACGCCACCTAGAAACATCATACATAAAATGAGGTGACCCAAAATTGTAGCCAGCTGGAGGATGGTCAGGATTGAAAGTAGGATCCTGAATAAAAGCAGCCTGTCTTTTTAGTTCATCGATTTCTTCCTTTGGTTTCCCAAGGTATTGATACTGATCAATGGCAATTTCAGTCAAAGGGCGTGCAGGTGGTGCGAGTAAGATGCTTCCTCGGACAAGTGAGGAAGGTGCTTTGCTTAGTATACGTGGCATTGTGCCAGCTCCTAGGCTATGTCCAAGAATGAAAATATTATTTGGATCAATGCCTTCCTGCTGCGCTGCTGATTTTGCTGCAAATATAGCATCATCTGTAGTATCACGGTCTAACGTAACAGGTTCTGTACTCATCTTTAATGCATGTTCTAAGGTGCGTTTTTCATAGCGCAACACTGCAATTCCGTTGGATGAAAGGCCCACTGCAATGTCTCGTAAGATTTTTGTTCCCATATATGTGCTATCGCGATCATGGATGCCAGCACCATGAACAAGAACAACTACGGGCAGTTTTTCACCACGCTTATGTTTCGGAACTGTTAATGTCGCTGGTAACGGATAGGTAGAATTTCCAATGACGATTTCACGTTCTTGATAGGAGTCAGGTTGATCATAGCTAGGATGCGGGATGGTATAAGATTCCTCGGGTGGCCTTTCTCCAATTTCATCTACTTTCCCGCCAGGTGTGAATTTAAGGAGTAGCGGTATGGTAGTTCCTTCGGTATCTGCTGGAATTTCCACCGTCTGATGGACCAAGTTTCGTTCTTTTATCACGGGGGTTCCCATACTTTTTATCCCGCTCCAGCCACTTTGTGTCCACCAGTTTTGTAATGTGGTTGCTGTAAACTTGGATTGAAAAGCAGCAGACGTCAACTGTAGTGCCTCTGCATACTTACCTTTCTGGAGATATTCAAAAAATAATGATGTACGCTCCGTTAAAGAGACTAGTTTCTTTTCAGCAGATTGTTCCTCATGTGTATCTGCGTGAATAGTTGTTGTAAGCGGGAAAGATGAAACGCCTAAAGAAAAGAGTAGGGTAAAGGTAAGGACTGATTTTTGTATTTTCTTTTTTTTATTCATGTTTCAACCTCCAATATGTGATGGTACAAAACAGGTATGGTAATTAGAATTCTGGTGCGAAAATTTCAAAATATTTGCAAGCAATCTCCAAAACTTGGACATACTAATATTATTATTCTAAAAAAATGTAGATTTCTTCTCTTGTTACATGCATATTAATCCCAGAAATAATCTTTCTTCCTTCACTTTATATTTTGATTATACGAAGCAAAGCTCTCGTTTTTCTTACTTGATACTTACAAATTCCTTAAGTAGAGGATATTTTAAAATTTTGGCTGTATGAATATGTAGCGGTACTCCTATGTTAAGAGATAGCTTAAGGACCGAGGATTATATTGTTTTTATAAAGAGTTGATGTTATGTTTGTTTTGTAACATATGGTGTTTTATGCATGTAGGAGGATTTATTGAAGAAATTATTAATATTGTTTTTATTAGCTACATTTTGTCTACAGATTACAGGATGTTCTAATAATATGGGTACACTAAGGGAGAAGTCTAAAACTTTAACAACTGTGAAGTCTAAAAGCATCAATAAAGGGTGGTACAAACATATGTAATAGTTTGTATCACCCTTTGTTGATGTTAGAAGTCATAAGGAAAAGGTTGATAGTTAGATATTTTTCATAAAAAAAAGACACCCATATAAGAGTGTCCTTTCTAATAGTTTTTTAGCAGAAGCAACTGCATCCGATAATGATTAATAGTATAAAGAGTACAACAAGCAAAGCAAATCCTCCAGCAAAACCACAGCCTTCTCCGCAACTACCACCATAGCCCATAATAGTTCCTCCTTTAGGTAAGAGGATTAAAACTAAGGTTCATTCATGTATTTTAACGGGTTCACTTTACTTTATGTTTTTAAGAATGAATGGAGTAGGTCCTTTTAAAAATAACGAAAAGACCCCCTAAAGTGCCTTCCTTCAACTTGAACCATCTTAATTTTAATAATAT
>NZ_JBEUTW010000299.1:0-2801 GCF_040492675.1 Bacillus sp. AP50 | reverse complement strand
ATATTTCCTCAAGTGGAATAAAGTTAAGCAAAAATGAACATAATGATTGGTACAAACAGTAGTGAAGTGAGGGGTAGTGAATGTTATATCTACATGATGTATGGGTAAATTGGTTTGAAGGTGAAGAAAATGGGTATAACGTTTGTCATTTTTACGAATGGCGGAAAGATGATACGATTGAGCTATTAGATCAAGTGCCATTATTAAAAGTAGATGCCACATTATATCATTACATCGAGAACGAATTGTTAGAGCTTCCGCAAAAAATGCTGGAAGACGTACATCATAAGGCTTATATTCGTAAAAATCATGAACGTTTGCAGCAAGAGTATTGCTTTGTTGTTACAGATGGAAAAGGAATTATTGCGATTGACACAATTGGTTACAATGTACCAATTCGCAAAAGCAGACTTATACCACGCCAAGAGCAGATGGTATATGAGATGGTAGAAAATGTACAAGCAGAAAAGTATGAGTTCCAAGTAGAAGAAACAGAAAAAGAACATCACATTTTATCACCATCGCCTTTCATTATGAATGGCTTGACTCGTAAAGAAAGACAGCTAAAACAATTATTATTTATGGCGTTAGATCAATTACATACAACGAAAAATACAGCAGAAATTCGCTATTGGTTCACAGAGTGGGATCCATCAGCATATGGAATGGTTCAACATATGGAATTTGAAGATATTTGGGTTAAGCTGTATGATGAAGCGAAAACAGGCTGGTCTGATAAGCATGAACAATTATGCGAGCGTCTCGTAAAAGGACAGCCATTTTTTGAAAAGTTATGGGAAATGGAAAATGAGCAAAAGGTAAATTAAAAAACCGCCAATTGGCGGTTTTTTAATTTTGTAGTAATCCAGCTCCAGCGGCAAGAATGTTCGGTGGCTTCGCGCCTTCCTGCGAGGCAAAAAGCGCCTCTACGTCAGGAGCTCCATCCCCTCACATTCTAAACGAGCCGCCTCCGCTTCCACTTTATATGTTACCTACGTTTTCTGCTTAGTCCCATTGCGTTTTCTACTTTGCGTAGTTGTTTGAATGCAACGCGGTTTGCTTTTTCTGCACCTTTGTCTAGAATTTCGTCTAGTTCTGGTGAGTTGATTAGTTCGTTATATTTGTCTTGGATTGGACGAATTGCTTCTACGACTACTTGCGCTAGGTCGCTTTTGAAGTCGCCGTATCCTTTTCCTTCGTACATTGCTTCAATTTCTTCAACTGTTTTTCCAGAGAATGAAGAGTAGATTGTTAATAAGTTAGAGATACCAGGTTTGTTTTCTTTATCAAATTTCACAATACCTTCAGAGTCAGTAACAGCACTCTTAATTTTCTTTTCAATTGTTTTTGGTTCATCAAGCATACTGATCATTGATTTTGGATTCGGATCAGATTTACTCATTTTCTTCGTAGGTTCTGTTAATGACATAACGCGAGCGCCTACTTTTGGAATACGAATTTCAGGAATTGTGAACACTTCACGGAAGCGTTTGTTGAAACGCTCTGCTAGGTCGCGTGTTAATTCCATATGTTGCTTTTGGTCATCACCAACTGGTACGATTTCAGTGTTGTAAAGTAAAATATCAGCAGCCATTAATGGTGGATACGTAAGTAATCCAGCTGGAACTGAATCTCTACCCGAAGCTTTATCTTTATATTGCGTCATACGTTCTAATTCTCCAACGTAAGCAACAGATTGCATGATCCATCCTAATTGAGCGTGTGCTGGTACTTCTGATTGTACAAATAAAGTAGCTTTTTCAGGATCGATGCCGCATGCTACATAAAGTGCAGCAAGACTGCGGATGTTTTTACGAAGTCCGACGGGATCTTGAGGTACTGTAATCGCATGTTGGTTTACAATACAGAAATAACAGTCGTGTTCATTTTGAAGCTCTGTAAACTGCTTCATTGCGCCTAAATAGTTTCCAAGTGTAATCGTTCCACTTGGCTGAATACCAGAAAAGATAACTGACATAAGTAATTCCTCCTAAAATTGAATGCGTGATGGGGGGGGGGGAGAGAAGGCAAACAAAAAAGCCCATTCATCCCAAAAACTATAGGGACGAATGGACCGCGGTACCACCCTAATTATTTCACTACTGTGAAATCTCTCTAATCCATAATAACGTTAGGATATAACGCCAAAGCCTACTACTTTCGGTTCGGTTTGGTGCTCAAAAGCCCATTCCATACTGTACAATTACTTGTTCACACCAACCACAAGCTCTCTGAAATTGCCTCAATATGTACTCTTCTTTATCATCGCATACATATAAATTTATTTATTGTTACTTGAGCTCTTTTAATATGAAAGAACTAAAGTTTTATAACAAAATGTTTTGCTGATTATTATATCATATGGGATAGTGTTTGCAAACTACATCAAAATAGTAAAGCTAATAAGGGTCGAGAACAACCCAAGGAAGATACCTGTAATACAAATTGGATATGTCCATTTGAATGAATATGTTTTATAAATACGTTCTTTCTTATCTGTAGGTTCCTCGACTTCTTCAATTAAAGAGTCAATCTTTTTGTTCGTACCAAATACTCTTTGGAATGCGTAAATGGTTACATTGAAAAAACCATTTTGAAATATGTATAAAAAACCGCCGATAAGAATAAAAAACAGTGCAATATAAAACAAAATGTTGACAAAGTTCAACAAAAATTGAGATGAAATGAGGAATGCACCAATACTAGAAGCAATCATCGCTATAAAAATTAGTATACAAGTATGAAAAAAAACTTTATTCAAAATATTCCCCTCCGTCAAAATATTACTAGAATTATTATAC
>NZ_JBEUTW010000298.1:0-2767 GCF_040492675.1 Bacillus sp. AP50 | reverse complement strand
GTATAAGAGACAGACCTTATACTGCATTAAAATATGTTCCCTTAATTGTGGTAAGAATGCATTCGATAACTTATCCATTCCACCAGTTATTTCATAATATTTCGTTGTTGAAGTAAAGAAAATCATTTCACGTAATACTTCAATTAAGGACATTCCCATATAAGCTTCCATATCAAGAAGTACCCCAATCATATCTATTGCACCATCTGAATAATACTCCATTAAAAATGAACCAAGCGAATACGTTTTATACTTTTTTTCAACGATAAGCCAGTTTTTATCAGGATCCTTCTTAATATAATTTAGTATTGGTTCTAATACCTCAATCATTAGCTCTTCTGCCGTTTTTCCTCTTTCTTTATCCAAAACCGGATATTCAAGTACACTTGGATCATTTTCAAACACATTCAATCTCGTTTGAATGTTATTCGTATAAATGATATCTGCAAAAGTTTTATTTATAAAAAGGTTTAAAGGTAGTTTAAATTTATGAATATACGCTAAGGTTAACTTATGGGTGTCAGGGATTCTCATCGGTCCCGCATTAAAATATAAACCCACACTAAATGGTTCCCGAATCGTATACACTCTGCCACCTATTCTGTTATTTGCTTCTATAATCGTTACTTCGTGCCCAGCCTCTTTTAATAAAGAACCTGCAACTAATCCAGAAATCCCTGCACCTGCAATCGTAATCCGTTTTGGGTTATTCTTTTTAACAAGCCCTGCATGAATAATATGAAGCATTTCTTCCATTGTTAATGGGTTCCCCATACCATTTCCCCTTTTACAAAGGATTTTACTGAATTATATTCGGTTCACTGAATTCCTATGTTTTGTTCGCAGATTTGCACGGATACATTTTCAAATACTTGAATATCTTTTATAAAATGTAATAAACTAGATATGACTCTATAGAAGTAAGACGTATTATCTTACATAACAAAACCAATGAAATTGCGAGGAATTTTGAAATGAAAAAAGGTATTAACCGTGTTGTATTAGTAGGAACAGGAGCAGTTGGATGTAGTTATGCTTACTGCATGATTAACCAAGCCGTAGCTGAAGAATTTGTTTTAGTCGATGTAAATGAAGCAAAAGCTGAAGGGGAAGCAATGGATTTAAGTCATGCTGTTCCATTCGCCCCAGCTCCAACTAGAGTATGGAAAGGCAGCTACGAAGATTGTAAAGATGCTGACCTTGTAGTTATTACAGCTGGATTACCACAAAAGCCAGGCGAAACACGTTTAGATTTAGTTGAGAAAAACGCCAAAATCTTTAAACAAATCGTTCGCAGTATTATGGATAGCGGATTTGATGGCATCTTCTTAATCGCAACAAACCCTGTAGATATTTTAACTTATGTAACTTGGAAAGAATCTGGTTTACCGAAAGAACGTGTAATCGGTTCTGGTACAACGCTTGATTCTGCTCGTTTCCGCTATATGTTAGGTGAGTACTTCGATATTGGTCCACACAACATTCACGCTTATATTATCGGAGAACACGGCGATACTGAACTTCCAGTTTGGAGCCATGTTTCCGTTGGTATCCAAAAACTACAAACACTGCTTGAAAAAGACAACACGTATAATCAAGAAGATTTAGACAAAATTTTCATAAACGTCCGTGATGCAGCTTACCATATTATTGAGCGTAAAGGCGCAACTTATTATGGTATCGGTATGTCACTTCTACGTGTTACAAAAGCAATTTTAAACGACGAAAATAGTGTATTAACTGTATCAGCTTACTTAGAAGGTCAATACGGTCAAAAAGATGTTTATATCGGGGTACCTGCTGTTTTAAATCGCGGCGGTGTTCGTGAAATTTTAGAGGTTGAATTAAGTGAAGATGAAGAATTAAAATTCGACCACTCTGTTCAAGTATTGAAAGAAACAATGGCTCCGGTTCTTTAATTAAGATAAAAAGCAATCCAATTTATTTTGGATTGCTTTTTATTTTCATTATCTCCTATGACTTTTTAGTGATTTTCTATCATTTCTTATTTTTTAGTCGCATCCTCATTATTTATATCAAGTACATCTAATAAAAAGATAAAGATTGGTATCCCGATAATAAGCCCCCATATTCCGAGGAAATGCTCTGAGAAGATAAGAATCATAAATGTGTAGAATATTGGTAAATTTGTTTTTGCAGACATAAACTTCGGATTTAAAAAATAACTTTCAAGAGCATGGATTACTGTTATGAATACGAGTATGTATACTACGTACATAACTCCGCCTACGTTGTAAGCAATGATACAAAGTGGAAACAAAGAAATAATCACACCTGCAACAGGAATCAAGCCTAGTAAGAAAATCATAACAGCTAATACAAGTAGCTGTGGAAATCCTAAAACGATTAATGCAATAACAGTAAGAATACAATTTACCACGGCAATTAAAAACTGAGCTTCAATTACTTTTCCGAACGATCTTGCAAATCTTTCACCAAAATATGCAATTTCCTCATAAAAGATTTTTAACTTACTATCTTTAAACTTAGATGTAAATGTAATAATACGCTCTTTTTCTAATAAGAAAAATAAGCTTAAAATTAGAGATAATAATATTTGTAAACTTACCTTCCCTATATTTGCTATTGATTGATATATGACATCTACACCTTGTTCTATATATTTTGATACTTCCATCCCATTAATTGTCGAAAGTGCATATTTAACGATTTCATTATCAGGTGGATTTTGAAAAAATAGTTTAAACTGATAAATTAATTGTGAAATTTGTATCGTCAGCACAGG
>NZ_JBEUTW010000297.1:0-4461 GCF_040492675.1 Bacillus sp. AP50 | reverse complement strand
GACTTCTATAGAAGTTTTAGGATATGGAGTTCAACTTGTTGGGGAGAAATTAGCTTTAGTTGCATCGGCTTTTGCTAAATATAATATTATGTCTTTAATTGCTCGATTTTCTAATATGTTTCAACAACCATTTACTGTTTCTTTAGTTGATAGTACAGCAAAAAATGGTAGATTAGAATTACTAATTAAACAATTAGATTTTTGTTATTAGGTTCTACTATGGGAGTAATACTTGGAGGGATTATTAGTACCATTTTTTATGAAAGTTCTTTCTAAAGCGCTAATACCATTGTCAAAAGATGGTTCGTTTTTAAACATGTTCAAATTAATATGTTCACAAAAGAATTGATGCAACGTTAAAAAGAATGAGCCCGGTACAATACCGGACTTATATTCATGCAACCACTGTATTTTTCTGTTTAACTGTTGGGATTCAGTTCATAATGAAACATATTTTTACATAAAAGACTTTCGTATATAAATTTTTCAAATGATTTATTAGCGAATTGTTGACTAATATCACTTTTTTGAGTGAGTAATTTTTCAGATTGATGATGTAATGAATTTTGTTCGTTTCTTTTATGTAAAATATTCTAGTTTTGCATTAGGAAAGAACTGTTTCATATAGGAATACAGATAGTTTTTTATATCCTCTTCTTCTTCTTTTTGATAAATGTATTTTCCGATTCCATATTTCCCCCATTTATACCTTCTTTTCTCTTCATCTAATTCTAATTTTGTCATCGGGTAGTTTTTTTCAATTACTCTCTTAGCTGGCTTTGTAAAACGATGTTGAATAAATTCAAATGTAATATCATCCCGTGCATCAAGAGGTAATTCAGCATTTAGGCGTTCAAACATATGATAGTATCCTTCCTTCCAGCCTTCATGCAGGTAAATAGGAGCTACAATGAAACCAAGAGGATATCCAGCTCTAGCTACTTTTCCTGCTGCCTCAATTCGTTTAGCTAAGGGAGAAGTTCCTGGTTCAAAGTTTTTAATCACATAATCAGCGTTTACACTAAAGCGAAATCTTGTTTTTCCATTATGTTTAGCATCAAGTAAATGATCTACATGGTGGAATTTCGTAACAAATCTCAATTTCCCATATTCAGATTCTCCAAAATGCTCAATGGCCCGTTTAAGGGTATGCGTTAAATAATCGATTCCTACAATATCTGAAGTACACGACGCTTCAAATCTTGTTACTTCAGGTGCACGCTCTTTCATGTATTTATCAGCAGCATCTAAAATTTCTTCAACATTTACATACGTTCGTATATAAGGCTTACTTCCCATCGTTGTTTGTAAATAACAATAATGACAATGTCCCATACATCCCGTTGCAAAAGGAATTGCATACTCTGCTGAAGGCTTGGAAGTATCGAATTTCAGTGTTTTTCTAACACCAACAACCAGCGTGGATTTTGCTACTCGATACTTTTGAAAATCGTTATCCCCTGGCAAATCTCTTACTTGATTATGGGAAGTAGTATGTCGAATTTCAACATCCATCTTTGAAAACTTCTCAAACAGCTCTTTCCCCAAAGGATAATCTAATGCTTTCGGTTCAAAATATACGAGCTTAGGCATAAATGGCTTATTCATTCTAACATCCCCTCTGAAATATCACCATAATAGTAAGTGTAAGCTTGGTTTGCCTCATCTTCGGTAGCATATATAGCCATCTCATTTGTTAGTGGATAATACGTTTCGTAAAGAAATAGTGCTAATTCATTAGGTCTTTCAGGATTATTTACAACTGCTGCAGCTTGTATGTTAGCTACGTCTTGAGTATGAGGATTTCGGTAAAAAATATAAACAATGTCACCAGCATGATACGTATTACTTTCAGAAGAAAATTCCATTCCATCACCATCTCATTTCATAAAATTCAATGCTCACAGTTTTACTTTCTAATTTCCTTGTAGTGTAACTATTTAATTACATTGATAATGATTACGCCATACAAACATATTTTGAAAAATGAATAATAAATGTACTCCCAAAAAGGCAAGCATATATCAATGCTTGCCTTTCGTTCTAACGACGATGTTCAACAAGATCGATTACACCTAAAACGACGTGTGCTAAACCAAAACCAAATACTGTATTTGCAATCATTTTATTAGTTCCACGAGTTTGTTTAAGAGCATAACCTGCTGCTGTCACTGCTGTACCTAAAGCTGTTGGAATTAATCCTTCACGAATGTCCACAGTGATGCCTCCTTGTTTCGTAGTTAGTAAATTTGTTTTAATGACTCGAAGTAAAGTATTAAAACAAGTATTAGTATTTTTCTTTTTAATAAAATTATGTGAAATTTTTATGAATAATATTTTAAATCCATAACAGCTATAAAGATTGAAAAAATTATTAATTAACAAATAAGAAAATATCTTCAAAACGTATTTTTATATGAAAATTTTATACCTCAGACAAAAAAATCTTTGCGAAAATTCTCTCCATAAAAAGTGCTCCTAAATTTATATATATAGGAGCACTTTTTATGAAACACTATTCTTTATTTGCTTATGAACCACTTTATTATAATAACCATGCTTTACAACTTGCCTAAAATCATCTACCTCGATATCCATTCTTTCCGCAATATCTACAACAATTGTATTTTGTAAAACATTCACCACAAATCCCATTAATTTCAAATTATGATTTTTACGATATGAAAATTGAACGTAATCCCCAAGTGTTACTTCTTTATTATGTTTCATTTGGCGCCCCCTAAATTATCGATAATTATACAATAGTTTCCCCCTTTTTTACTTCTACATACGGGGTCACCAGTTTATCATTTTAGCCAATTCATCTCCCACCTACTTATTTTACGTTCCTTGAGGAAGGGGTCTTCTTGGCTAAAATGATAAAAAAAGACAAACTCTCCAATGTGAGGAGTTTGTCCAAAACCATGATTTCTTTAGTTTAACAATATAGAATTCAGTTCCGATAAGAATCTTTCTTTTTTCCATATCCCACGGTTTTTGCATCGATACTAACAATAGTGGATTAGAATAATGACTTAATACTTGCTAGGACAGTAAGAATACCTATAATAATGACAAATACATTGCTAGATTTCCCTTTGTATTTAGCAAGTACTGATACTTTATGGATTGCATACATTGGTAGTATACATAAGATAGCAGCAACTAGCGGACCGCTAAGGGCATCAATGATTCCAAGAATACTTGGATTTGTATAAGCAACATACCAGCATGTTAATACGACAAAAGTAAGAATCATTGTCTTAACTGTTTTTTCTCCTATATCTTTCCCACGTTTTTTACTGGACTTGATAATCATGTCACGCATTACCTCATACGCTCCTATATAATGACCAAGGAAAGACTTTGTAATAGCCACAAATGCAATGATAGGAGCTGCAATAGTGATTACTGGCGAATTAAGCTCATTAGCAAGATATGATAGGATTGACAAGTTCTGTTCTTTTGCCACCTTAAGATCATTTGGAGTCAAACTTAAGGTACTGCTCCAAACAAAGAACATAACAACTACGAATGTCATAATATAACAAACTTTTTGTATTTGAGCACATTTAGCATCAGTAGCATCTATTCCATACGTAGCTCTCTGTTTCATAACAAATGACGAAATCATAGGCGAATGATTAAACGAGAATACTATAATTGGAAGTATCATCCATATCGTTCCTAAATATCCTGTTCCTGTTGAAGCAGTAGAAACAGCTGAAAAACTAAGCATTGACGTATTCCACTGTGGAATCAAAGATATTGCGATAAAAAGTAGAGAAGCTATAAAAGGATACACTAGCATGCTCATGATCTTTACAGTTATATCTTGACCAAAATTTAGTATAGCGATAAGACCGAGTACTAAAACAAGCGATAAAATGGACCTTGGAGGCTCCGACATGTGCAATTGATGCACGATAAAGCTACTAGCGGTATTTGTAAGTGCGACCGAGTACATCAGCACGATCGTATAAATGGAGACAAAATATACAAGATTAAAAATGATACTTGCCTTATTTCCAAAATACTCTCTTATTGTACCTGTAATCCCCTCATCGGCAGAGTTCGAAGCGTAAATCATTTTAGCAAGCGCCCTATGTGAATAATACATAACAGGATATGCAAGTAATGTAATTAACAGCAATGATAATAAACCACCTGAACCTGCATTAATCGGTAAAAAGAGTACTCCTGCTCCAATTGCTGTTCCAAAAAGGCTCAATGCCCAGGTAGTATCCTGTTTATGCCACTTTTTAGGGTCTAGATATTTCTCATTTTTTACTGCAGTGTTATCAGCTTGAAATTCTATGTTTTTTGCAGTATTCCCATCCATATAATAATTCCTCCTTGTGTCCTATTCTTAATTCTCTTTTTAAGATATAGGAATATAGACCGTTCTTGAAAAATGAATAGCTTATATAGTGCCCCACAACGAATATCCCCCTGCTAGGT
>NZ_JBEUTW010000296.1:0-2426 GCF_040492675.1 Bacillus sp. AP50 | reverse complement strand
ACAATGGCTACATGCTAACTGTAAAATATTATCCATATAAAATTATTCCCCTTTAATATTTCTGAAAATATAAAAATATTAATTTTATAAATATACACGTTATAATGAGGGCGTCGAGAGAAATTTTATTATCTCTGGAGAAAATATAAAAAATGCGATTATTAGTAAGAAAGGTGTGTGATTAGAGGCGAAATGTATGTAATGTGCTTCAGTGGCTTGTGTAAGCAATATCATCAGTGCTACCGAAGTTATGAAAGTAATGTATAGAATTGAGAAAGAAACGCCTCGCAAATGAAGAGAGGCCGGTTTAGCTAAAATTACTTTTAAAAGTAAAAAAGAGAAACCATTAAAGTAATACACTGTTATTAGAAATGTTGCAACGTATTTATGAAGTCTATTCTATATTGTTCTCTTAAGGGGTCTTTATATAAAGAGCGGATATTACGAGTAAACTTTTTTGTGAACGCTAACAATTATATTAGGACGCTAATTAGCGAATGTTTCAATTTGGATTCATTATGATGAAGGACATACAATGTGGGGCAACTTGTAAGGAATTCATTTTCCAGAAAGGGAATATTTGTTAGGTGCAAAGAGAGATGCAGGAATAGATACAAGGGGGAGTTATTATATGAACGGGAATACTGCAAAGAAAATAGAAGTTCAAGCTGAAAATACCGCACGAAAAAATGAGCAATATGCAGATCCGAAAAAGTGGCATAAGCAGGATACTACATGGGCACTCAGTCTATTTGGAACTGCAATTGGAGCAGGGGTGCTCTTTTTACCGATTAATGCAGGTTCAGGTGGTTTATTATCTTTACTACTAATTACATTACTTGCATATCCAGTTATGTATTACTCACATAGGGCGCTTGCTAAAATGATATACGCTTCTAATTCTGCTGATGAGGGGATCACAGGTACAATTAGAGAGTATTTCGGAAATAAAGCGAGTATCATTTTTAACATCGTATATTTCGGTTCAATTTAT
This sequence comes from Bacillus sp. AP50, assembly GCF_040492675.1. Taxonomy (NCBI): domain Bacteria; kingdom Bacillati; phylum Bacillota; class Bacilli; order Caryophanales; family Bacillaceae; genus Bacillus; species Bacillus sp. AP50. The sequence goes on along the minus strand of NZ_JBEUTW010000296.1, from coordinate 1,432 downwards.
ACAATCGTACTAATGTATTCGGTTGCGCTTACAAACACTGCAAGTAGTTTTATCGTGCATCAATTGCACATGCCAGAACCTCCAAGAGCTATTTTATCACTTGTATTAGTTCTTGGTCTTATCGCTATACTGAATTTTGGTCAAGATATTACTGTAAAGGTAATGAGTATGTTAGTGTATCCTTTCATAGTTTCTCTACTTTTTATCGCAATATCTTTAATTCCACAGTGGAATACGTCAATGCTTAGTTTTTCAGCTGTTTCAACTGCTTCAACAGGAACAGGCTATTTTGGAACGATATTGATGATTCTACCAATCATCGTATTCTCATTTAATCATTCACCTATGATTTCATCATTTGTTGTGAAACAGAGAGCTACGTATGGAATCGAAGCCACTGATGCTAAATGTGCGCAAATACAAAAGGTTTGTTATATCATGACATTCGCTGTTGTTATGTTCTTCGTTTGGAGTAGCGCATTGAGCTTGACTCCAGATGATATAAAAATGGCAAAAGAACAAAACTTATCAATTCTTTCATATCTTGCTAATGAGCTTAATTCGCCTGTAATCACTATTGCAGCTCCAATTATTGCTTTTGTGGCTATTACAAAGTCTTTCCTTGGCCATTATATCGGAGCATTTGAAGTAATGCGTGACATGATTATTAAGTTCGGTAAATCACGTGGAAAAGATATTGAAGAAAAAACAATTAAGACAATAATCCTTACTTTTGTTGTATTATCATGCTGGTTTGTTGCTTATACAAATCCAAGTATTCTTGGACTTATTGATTCTCTAAGCGGTCCTTTAGTTGCTGCTATCTTATGTCTATTACCGATGTATGCGATTCAAAAAGTGCCGGTACTAGCTAAATACAAAGGGAAAATGAGTAACGTATTTGTTATTATTGTAGGTGTACTTACTGTCTTAGCAAGTATTAAGTCATTATTCTAATTCACTATTATTGCTATTAGTGTAAAAATAGTTAACACGAAAAACTTTTTGGACAAACTTCTCACATTGGAGAGTTTGTCCTTTTTTAGTCATTCTATCAACTTGAAACAGCCACCTTCCAGGCAGAAGGTGGCTGTTTCGGTATTAATTTATTTTAACTATTCACGTCTAAATGGACCTTTTGGAGCAATTAGCTCTAAATTAGTACCATCTGGATCACGGAAGTAGGCAACGCCTGTGCCAAATCCAGATTTCTAGCCGTCTTCTTGAAAGATAATTGGTTCGTCATATGGGTACTATCCTATGCCCATCAAGCTAACAAAATGGATTGCCTCTGAAACAAAAATGATTTTTATTACTATAAAAAACGTAAAGTATCTGTTTTTAGAAAAAATTAATTTTTATAAATTGATGGAGATATAACTCAATTTTTTTATATATGTAGTTAAATATGATTGTCAGAATGAACTTAAAG
>NZ_JBEUTW010000295.1:0-11513 GCF_040492675.1 Bacillus sp. AP50 | reverse complement strand
CAGATGTGTATAGGAGACAGATATTATAATTATAAGAGACGTAAGAAATTTCCTTTTCTGTTGAATAAAAAGGAAATTTCATTAGAATGTATAGACAACTACTCGTGCGTATATTAAGATGGAACTAGGCGAATAAGGTAATAATAAAAAGTAGGTAATTCATGGGAAAGGATCGATGAAAATGAAAACGCAAATTGTCATCAATGCCAAAATTTACACAGGTCAAGAAATAGTGGAAAACGGATTTATTCGTTACGCAGAAACCATTAAAGAAATTGGTTTGATGGCTCAATATGTACCACAAGAAAATGAAACTGTTTTTGATGCTACAGGGAAGATTGTAATTCCAGGTATGATCGATGTTCATATTCATGGTGGATACGATATTGATGCGATGGATGCAAATAGCGATGGGTTAGTAACTCTAGGTAAAGAAATGTTAAAAGAAGGGGTTACAACTTACTTCCCAACAACAATGACACAAGCTCCAGAGGCAATTGAAGCAGCGTTAACTGCTGCAAAAGAAGCAAAAGAAAAAGGAGCGCATTTCGAATATATTCACTTAGAAGGACCTTATGTTTCAAAGAAACGTGCAGGTGCACAACCACTTGAACATATCGTTCCTGCAAATATTGAGCAATTTAAACAATGGCAAGAAGCAAGTGGGAATTTAATTAAATTAGTAACATATGCACCAGAAGAAGAGGGAGCATTAGAGTTTGAACAATATCTTGCTGAAACTGGTGTAGTTGGCACAATGGGGCATACAGATGCAATTGATGAGCAACTAAAAAATAGAAAGATTACACATGCGACACATTTATACAATCAAATGCGTGGATTACATCACCGTGAACCAGGAGTTGTTGGTCATGTGTTATTAAATCCAGATGTAATGGTTGAAGTAATTACAGATGGCATTCATATTCACCCTGATATGGTGAAATTAGCATATAAGTTAAAAGGACCAAAAAAAGTAAGTGTTATCACTGACGCAATGCGTGCAAAGGGTCTTGAAGATGGATTATATGAGCTTGGCGGACAGCCAGTACATGTAAAAGATGGTAGTGCTCGATTAGAAGATGGAACGTTAGCTGGTAGTATTTTAAAAATGGATCAAGCTTTCCGAAATGTAATTGAATTTACAGGTTGTTCAATCGAAGATGCAGTACTGATGACATCAGTTAACCAAGCAGAAGAGTTTGGATTAAATAATAAAGGTGCATTAGCGGTAGGAAAAGATGCAGACTTTGTTGTGATGAATGAAGATTTACATGTATATGATACGGTTCGTTTAGGAATTCATATGAAGGAAGGGAAGTAATTAAATGAATATTCTTGTTGTAAAAACTCCAGAAGAACTAGCAGAAGCAGGTTATAAATTAATTGAAGAAGTTGTAAAAACAAAAGAAAATCCAACGTTAGGAATGGCTACAGGAAGCTCTCCATTAGGTATTTATGCAGAAATGCGAAAAAATAAACTTGATACAAGCCGTGTAACCACTGTAAACTTAGATGAGTACGTAAATTTACCACATGAAGATAAAAACAGCTATCACTATTTCATGCAAGAACAGTTGTTTGATCATCTTCCATTTAAACAAACTTATGTACCAAACGGGATGGCAAGTGATTTAGAGGAAGAGTGCAAACGTTACGAGAGCATTCTAGCTGCTAACCCAGTTGACCTACAGATTCTTGGAATCGGTGAAAACGGTCACATCGGATTTAATGAGCCAGGAACACCGTTTAATTCTCCAACAAACATTGTTGAATTAACAGAATCTACACGCCAAGCAAACCTTCGCTTCTTCGAAAAAGAAGAAGATGTGCCAACTCATGCGATTACAATGGGAATTGGAAGCATTATGAAAGCGAAACAAGTTCTACTTGTTGCTATGGGTTCTAAAAAGGCAGAAGCTGTTAAAGAATTATTGCAAGGTGAATATAGTGAAGAGTGTCCGGCTACAGTTTTACAACGTCATCCGAATGTAACCGTAATCGCTGATCAAGAAGCTCTATCTTTATGCAGTGAGGCGATTGCTGATGAACATCGACAAGTATTCACCATTTCCGATCTATTATCAGATTCAAGAGTGGGTGAAACAGCTAATTGAGGACGGCGAATGGAAGCCGGGAGATAAAATCCCATCTGAGAATGAACTTTGTGATAAGTTCGAAGTGAGTCGAATGACAATCAGACAGGCGATTAATAATTTAGTGGAACAGGGCTATTTATATCGGAAGCGTGGAATTGGAACATTTGTCCAACTTCCGAAAGTGGAACAAAAATTGCAAGGAATGACGGGATTCACAGAAGACATGATTTCTCGTGGGATGAACCCAAGTAGTCAATTACTTAGTTTCCGCCTAGTTCCAGCTACTGCGAAAATAGCAGACCGGTTGAGAATACAGGAGGGGGAATCGGTTTATGAAGTGAGGCGTATTCGCTTAGCTGATGATGAACCGATTGCTTTTGAGACGACATATTTGTCGCCAGCTCTTGTAAAAGATATTAACGAAGAGATATTGCAACAATCTTTATATGAACATTTAGAGAAAAAACTGGGCTTTAAACTTGTTAGCGCTACTCAGTCAATTGAAGCTTCCGTTGCGACGGAAAATGAAGCTGAACATCTGCATATTCCTAAAAAGGCGCCTGTACTTGTAATGCGTCAATGGTCATATTCAGAAGGTGAGGTACCGCTAGAGTACGTGAAATGTATTTATCGTGGAGATCGTTATAAATTTATTACGAATATCGCACGTAACAAATAGTATATTTCAGTTTGTGAAGTACAGTGGAATTGAAAATGGTTAACATGTAAAGAAATAAAAATACGACTCATCCTTATAAGGAATGAGTCGTATTTTTATTATGAGCAATTACGTGGTTAACAGCATCTTTGACGTGATTTACTACATAGTGAGCGTGATTTTTTACTGCATTATCTGCTTGTGACATAGCAAAACTGTGAGGAGTTAAAGAAAACATAGGAATATCATTGTAAGAATCCCCTATACAAGCAATTTCCTCAGGTTTTATTTGAAACTCATTTAATAAAACAGAAATGGCAGAGCCTTTACTAACATTCGGTGGCATTACATCTAAACATTGTTCTGCTGAGATGAAAGTACTAACTTTCCCGTGGAATTTTTCATCAATTTTTTTCTGAAGGAGTTGTAAGCTCTCCTTTGTTCCACCGACAGAAATTTTATTTGGGAAAATTGTATCATCAATCTTCTGTAGTAAGTTTGGTTCTTCAACAGAAGTCATAGTTACTTGTTGTTCAAGTTCTTGAATAAAAGGTGTTTTCTCTTCAATGTAATAATTATGCTCATCACTTACATAACGGAAATAAGGATCTTCATTCGTCATAGCTAACAAATCGGGAAGTATGCTGGAATCAAAAGTTGCAGATAATAGTTGTTTATTTTCATGTGTATATACAAAAACACCATTTACACTAATGCGATGAAAATTTGTATTTACAGCTTTCATTAAGTCTGCAATTTCATTATCAAGTCTTCCGGAAGCGAAGCAAAGAATAACATTTTGTTCGGCAAGGCTGCGTAGTGCCGCAACATCTTGTTCATCAATAAGACCTCCGTGTTGCATCATTGTACCATCGATATCACTTACAAACATTTTAATCATGCTGTTATCTCCTTTCTATGTACAGTTGCTCTTACATTATACGCATCATATATAAACATGTCTAAAAAATGAATTTTTATTAAATGGCAGATGTTTTACATTGACGACAAAGAAGAATATTCTGTAACATAAAAGTAGGCTATTTAAGTACGAGGGTGGTGTTATATGAGTAATTATCTAGAAATTAAAAAAGTTTTAAATAATAATGTCATCATTGCTAGCCATCCGGAACACGAGGAAGTAGTAGTGATTGGTAAAGGAATTGGATTTGGGAAAAAAGCGAAAGATGTATTGGAGCAAGAACAAATCGAAAAAATGTTTGTCTTAAAAAATGAACGTGATCGTGAACAATACAAATTATTAGTGCCGCATATTAGTGAAAAATTAATTGAATTGATGAACGATATTATGCTGTACATTCAAGAAAAAGCGAAATCTCCACTAAATGAACATATTCATATTGCGTTAACGGATCATATTTCATTTGCGATTAAAAGGTTAAAACAAGGACTTACAATTGATAACCCTTTTTTAGTTGAAACAAAAATGCTCTATCCAGAGGAATATGAAATTGCGGAAGGTGTTGTACAACTTTTAAATTCTCGTTTGCAAATTACATTGCCAGAAGGAGAAATTGGTTTTATTGCACTTCACATTTACAGTTCGCTTACAAATTCTGATTTATCTTCAGTTAATCAAAACTCCCGTCTCATTGCACAACTTGTATCTTTAATTGAGACAAACTTACAAATTACATTAGACCAAGAGAGCATTCATTATTTACGCCTTATTCGTCATCTTCAATATGCCATTGAGAGGGTGAAAAAAGGAGAAAAAGTAGAAGAATCGCAAAGTTTTGCTGATTTATTAAAGGCGGAGTATCCAGTTTGCTATAACTTGGCTTGGAAGCTAGTTAAGGTCATGCAAAAAGAGTTGCAACTACCTGTATATGAAGCTGAAAGTATTTATTTAACGATGCACTTGCAACGCTTAGTAAAGGCAGAGCATGTGTAAAAAGTCATATATTTTTGTCTAAAATGAAAACGTTAAAAAAAATGATTGAATCGCTTACAATAGTTATGTATAATAACTATTGCAAAGTTATACAAATTTCGACAAACACATTAAGGTGAGTAACGAAAACGTTTGCCTTAATTATAGTGAACTTATACGTAAACCTATTTTTGACACGTGTTACTGATTCGATCAGGCATGAGTGGAGAAAAGTAAGGAATGTAAGCTAGAGAAAGGGATATACTACCCTTTGTATAGCTATCGTTCTATCTTTTTTTCCTCATGTCTTTTTGGCGTTTGTCGGAAGGTATCAATATAGATAAGAGAGGAAGGGTTTCCATGTTTAAGAATATCTTTGGTGTTCTTCAAAAAGTCGGAAAAGCGTTAATGCTTCCAGTAGCGATTTTACCGGCGGCAGGTATTTTACTTGGATTTGGTAATGCATTTCAAAATCCACAGTTAACAAATGTTATTCCTGCTTTAAAAGCAGATTGGTTCGTAATGGTTGCAAAAATTATGGAACAATCTGGTGATATTATTTTCGCTAACCTTGCATTATTATTCGCAGTTGGGGTAGCAATTGGTTTAGCTGGTGGAGACGGAGTAGCTGGTTTAGCAGCATTCGTCGGCTACTTAATTATGAACAAAACGATGAGTGTGTTCTTAGAAGTAGATAAGCTAGTGAAAGTAACAAGTTCTGGAGCAGACCCAGTAAAAATTGGATTTGCAGATCCAGCGTATGCAAACGTATTAGGTATTCCAACGCTACAAACAGGAGTATTTGGTGGTATTATCGTCGGTATAGTAGCGGCATATTGCTATAATAAATACTTCAACATTGAATTACCATCATACTTAGGTTTCTTTGCAGGTAAGCGCTTCGTACCGATCGCAACTGCAACATTTTCTTTAATAGTAGGTATTATCATGTGCTTCATTTGGCCATACATTCAAGGTGGCTTAAACACGTTCTCACATCAAATGATTGATGCAAATAGAACAATCGCAGCATTTATATTCGGTTTAATTGAACGTTCATTAATTCCATTTGGATTACATCACATTTTCTATTCACCGTTCTGGTTCGAATTCGGTCAGTATACAAATGCAGCTGGCGAATTAATCCGTGGTGACCAAAAAATCTTTATGGCACAGTTAAAAGACGGTGTAGAATTAACAGCAGGTACATTTACAACTGGTAAGTATCCGTTCATGATGTTTGGTCTTCCAGCAGCAGCTTTAGCAATGTACCATGAAGCACGTCCAGAAAATAAAAAATTAGCAGCAGGTATTTTAGGTTCTGCAGCATTAACATCTTTCTTAACAGGTATTACAGAGCCACTTGAATTTTCATTCTTATTCGTAGCGCCAGTATTATTCGGAATTCACGCTGTATTTGCTGGTCTATCATTTATGACAATGCAAATTTTAGGTGTTAAAATTGGTATGACATTCTCTGGTGGTTTAATTGACTTCCTATTATTCGGTGTATTACCAGGCCGTACAGCATGGTGGTGGGTAATTATTGTTGGTCTTGTACTAGCAGTTATTTACTACTTCGGATTCCGCTTTGCAATTCGCAAATGGAATCTAAAAACACCTGGTCGTGAAGTGGCAAATGCAAATGACGGCGCAGGAAAAGCAGAAGCAGGCGAACTTCCTCGTGAAGTATTAGTAGCACTTGGTGGTAAAGAAAACATTGCTTCTTTAGATGCTTGTATTACTCGTTTACGTGTTCAAGTTAACGAACAAAAGAATGTAAACAAAGACCGCTTAAAAGAACTTGGAGCAGCTGGCGTACTTGAAGTTGGAAATAACATTCAAGCTATTTTCGGGCCGAAATCTGACACATTAAAATCACAAATTCATGATATTATGTCAGGTCGTACACCTCATGTTGAAAAAGAAGAACCTGTAAAAGTGGAAGAAACTCCTCAAAAAGTTGATGAAAATGAAACAATTGTATCACCAATCGAAGGAAAAATCTTACCAATTACAGAAGTACCTGACCAAGTATTCTCAGGAAAAATGATGGGAGACGGATTTGCAATTGAACCAACTGAAGGAACAGTAGTTTCTCCAGTGAACGGTGAGATTGTCAATGTATTCCCTACAAAACATGCGATTGGCATTCAATCTGAAGGCGGAAAAGAAATTTTAATCCACTTCGGTATTGATACTGTAAAATTAAATGGTGAAGGTTTTGAAGCGCTTGTAGCACAAGGCGACAAGGTGAAACAAGGCCAACCATTATTAAAAGTAGATCTTGCATTTGTAAAAGAAAATGCACCATCTATCATTACACCAATTGTCTTTACAAACTTACAACAAGGGCAACAAGTCGAATTGAAAAAAGATGGAAATGTTAAGAAGGGCGAAACCGCTATTATTGACATTCAGTAGGAATTTGACGCAAAATGTTTATAATTATAATAGGCGATGTGGTTGACCGAACATCGCCTATTATATACAATAGATGGTGTAGTACTCACGTCTATACAACTAAAAAATACTGTAATTTAAAGGAGATAAATTATCATGGAAAAAATCTTTAAAGTAACTAGCGACTCAGGAATTCATGCTCGTCCAGCAACTCTACTTGTAAACACTGCAAGCAAATTCGGTTCTGACATTAACTTAGAGTATAACGGAAAGAACGTTAACTTAAAATCAATCATGGGCGTTATGTCTTTAGGCATTCAACAAAACGCAGAAATTAAAATCACTGCAAATGGTGATGATGCAGCTCAAGCACTAGCAGCTATCGAAGAAACTATGAAAAACGAAGGATTAGGAGAATAATGACTCTTAACATTCAAGGGATCGCTGCATCAAGTGGGATTGCTATTGCAAAGGCTTTCAGACTTGAAAATCCTGAATTTAACATTGAAAAGAAATCAATTACAAACGAAGCTGCAGAAATTGCACGCTTAGACGCTGCGCTTGAGAAAGCAAAAACTGAATTAGAAGCTATTAAGGACCACGCATTTGCTGAACTAGGTGCTGACAAAGCTGCGATCTTTGAAGCACATTTATTAGTGTTAAATGATCCAGAACTAGTAAACCCAGTAAAAGATAAAGTAAATAGCGAAAAAGTAAATGCTGAATTTGCAATGGATGAAGTTGCATCAATGTTTATTTCTATGTTTGAAAACATGGATAACGAATATATGAAAGAACGTGCTGCGGACATTCGTGACGTAACAAAACGCGTTCTTGCACATTTACTAGGAATTAACTTCTCAAATCCTGGTACAATTTCTGAAGAAGTAATCATCATTGCTGAAGATTTAACACCATCTGATACAGCTCAGTTAAACCGTAAGTATGCAAAAGGTTTCACTACTGATATCGGTGGACGTACATCTCACTCTGCAATTATGGCTCGTTCTATGGAAATTCCAGCTGTTGTTGGTACGAAAGTTGTTATGGAGAAAATCCAAAACGGCGATATCGTTATCATTGACGGTTTAGATGGAGAAGTAATCGTAAACCCATCAGAAGAAACTCTTCGTTCGTTTGAAGAAAAGAAAGCGAAATTTGAAGAGCAAAAAGCTGAATGGGCTAAATTAAAAGACCAAGCTACTGTAACAAGTGACGGACATCACGTTGAGCTTGTTGCAAATATCGGAACACCAAATGATGTACAAGGTATTATCGATAATGGCGGAGAAGGCGTTGGCTTATACCGTACAGAATTTTTATACATGGGCCGTGACAATCTTCCAACAGAAGAAGAGCAGTTCGAAGCGTATAAAGCAGTTCTTGAAGGTGTAAAAGAAGGTCAACCAGTCGTTGTTCGTACACTTGATATCGGTGGAGATAAAGAGCTTCCATACTTACATTTACCAAAAGAAATGAACCCATTCTTAGGATACCGTGCAATTCGCTTATGTCTTGATGAGCAAGATGTGTTCCGTACACAACTTCGTGCATTACTTCGTGCTAGCGTATACGGTAACTTAAAAATTATGTTCCCAATGATTGCAACTCTTGATGAGTTCCGTCAAGCGAAAGCAATTTTATTAGAAGAGAAAGCGAAACTTGTAGAAGCGGGTACAACTGTTTCTGATTCTATTGAAGTTGGTATGATGGTTGAAATCCCAGCTTCAGCAGTATTAGCAGATCAATTCGCGAAAGAAGTTGACTTCTTCTCTATCGGAACAAATGATTTAATCCAATACACAATGGCTGCAGACCGTATGAACGAACAAGTATCTTACTTATACCAACCATATAACCCATCTATTTTACGTCTTGTAAAAATGGTTATCGATGCTGCTCATAAAGAAGGCAAATGGGCTGGTATGTGTGGTGAGATGGCGGGCGATTCACTTGCTATCCCATTATTATTAGGATTAGGTTTAGATGAGTTCAGTATGAGTGCAACATCTATTCTTCCTGCAAGAACACAGCTAAGCAAGTTGTCGAAAGCAGAAATGGAAACATTAGCAGAAAAAGCATTAATGATGTCAACTGCTGAAGAAGTTGTTGAACTAGTTAAAAGCATATAATCAATAAAAAAACCTGAGCCGATTTGAAATCGGTCTCAGGTTTTTTCTATGAGAAAAGTAAATCTTATTTGCTTACTATCGAGGATAAGAGACAGAATTAGATAGCGATTGCAACGATATCAGTTGGGCATACACGTAAAATACCAGTAAAAGTATTTCGATTTTGATTGTTCTTATCGTCTTTATTGTTATCTTTGTTATCTTTGTTATTACGAGCTAAAGCAGAGAAAAGAGCAACACCGTTAGCGAAACCTTCAAAAATTACATTATTGAAAGTGCCATTACCTCTAATGCTTAAAAGAGAAAGCTCTGTTCCAACTGAAATGCTAGCAAGTACGTTACATACAGCTGGTTGTTGTGGTCTAACTACTTCTCTCTCTTTCTCGCGATGTTCGCGATGGTCACACTCTCTTTCACGATGATGACAGTCTCTAAAGTTATCACAGCATCCAAATGATCCAAACATAATCCTCATCACCCCCTTCACACTTATAATCTATGTAAGTTCGGTAGTTAGTGACTGGACAGAGAGTGGAATTTTTTCTAGGGGATTTTCTCATTTTAAATGACTAGCTGGGTGTTTAGTATGGAATGATGTTTAAAATAGGGGGAATATAACAAAAAAATGTAAAAACCACCGAAATAAATGAAATGGGTAGCCTTTACACTTTTTTACTTTTATATAAAACGATGATATATACAGGAAGAGCTAGGAGTAGTGGCACAATGGATCGTGCAGTATGTTTTTCTGATTCTAATTGGAATGCTTCTTCTTTTGGAAATTGTAAAATGGAGATGTTTGCGGCATCACCAATAAAATATAGAAGCAGTACAGTTACTATGTAACATAAAAGTGCGATAAAGCTTCCGTATGAACTCAATGAAAATCCCTCTCTTGTTATCTATTTGTTATCATTGTATCATAATTGTAACAAAAATACACGGGTATATTTCAACACCTTAACAAAATTCGACACGAAACGTCACGTTTATTTATGAGGAGGGAATAGAATATACTTTTCCATAAGTATAAATGTCGAATGATTTGTAGTAATATTACAAAAGTATGACAGAAAATAAAAAACGAAGGCAACGTAGTTACCTTCGTTTTTTATTATTTTGCCCACTCACTCACTTGCTCTACGCTCATGCGAGGTGCAGGGTGGCCTTTTAAAGTTGATTCACCAATTGTAATAAGCATAATTGGAACGTAACGAGATGAAACGTTAAATTCGTCTGTCAGTGCTTGTGGATTGAAGCCACCAATAGCACAAGTATCCCAACCAGTTGCTTTAGCTGCAAGCATAAGTTGCATTGCTGCTAAAGATGCATTTGAAAAGGCAGCATCTCTTGGGAATTGTTCACGAGCATATGCAGATTCAATATTTTTAGCTAAGCGTTCTTTTGCTTCTTCTTTCATAAATCCTTGTTCTACAATTGGACCATATACTGGCTCAACATTTTTATAAGCTTCTAAATCGCCTAAAATAGCGACTACTGCAGAAGCATCAAGAATTTGTTGTTGGTTATAAGCTATTGGGTGTAATCGTTTTTGTACATCTTCGCCTTGAAAAACAAGGAATTTCCAGTGTTGTAAGTTCCAAGCGGAAGGTGCTTGTGCTGCGGCTTTTAAAATCTCATGTAATTCTGTAGATGAGATTTCTTTATTTGGGTTGAATGCACGTGTAGATGTGCGTTCATATAGAACGTCAAAAAAGTTGTCGTTTGTCATTGTATATCCTCCAAATTGTATATCGAATTATTTTCAAAAAAATAATATACACTACTTACATTTTGTAAGTTATCGAATTTAAGAATATAATATCTTTATTTTAATTGTCAAGTTTTAAAAATTAGCTAGGGCATTCATACAAACGATACAATTCCTACAATCATACACTAAAAAAGGAATTTATAGAGTGAAAAGCGAAGATAACATTCTCAATTAGCTTGTTAATATGTATCTCTCACAAATTAAAGTTTATTGGAGACCAGTCTTTTAAAAAAGTTTGTGAGGAATTCAGTAGAACAAGATATATGAAGTGAGTGAAGACTAGTGATGAACATACTACATTTTTTATTAGAGAATACGGTTTTCCAAAATGTGTTACAAGATCTGCAGTTAAATGTCCTTTATATAGAAAATGGATGTAAGCATCAACAAACGGTAGAAAATATCCATCCAAAATGTATGTTTATAGCAAATAGTTTTGAAGAGGGCGAACTATTATTTCAAAGAACGAAACCACACATTATCATTACGTATGTAACAGATTATTCTCAAATAAAATATATAAAGAATATGTATACTCCGCACAGTACATTCA
>NZ_JBEUTW010000294.1:0-2262 GCF_040492675.1 Bacillus sp. AP50 | reverse complement strand
GATTAAAGTTTCACTTTATCGAATTTGGAACTGAAAATGTACTAGCTTGATAATGAAGCCTGGCTATTAGAATTGAAAAATTTTAGTTTTATTATAATTAATAGAAATGAGAGTAGTGTGAATATAAAGCCGCTCCAAATAAGCTGGTGAATACCTAAGTTTGAAATGAACCAGCCTCCAATAGTGGTTCCTAAAGTAATTCCGAGATTTGAGAACGAAACGAATAGACTGTTACCAAATTCAGGTGCTTCTTTAGCTTCACTTATTAACCATGTTTGACCAACAATTAATCCACCAGCATGTACGATTCCCCAAATGAATACTATAAAAATCATTGGAACAAGGTAGGAACCTAAATAATAAACCAATATGTAAACAATAGAATATAGAATAGGGAATGATATTACAGTGTTTATTATGCTTTTTTGCAGGAGACCACCAAATAAATGATTACCTAAAATCATAACTATACCAAATATGAATAGCATGATACTGATGAGAGATCCATTCATGGAAGTTACTTTTGCAAGGTACTCGGCGAAGTAGCTGTATACGGAAAACATGGCTGCAAAAAGGAATGTGACGGTTAAAATATTTAACCATAATCCTGGTTTGCCGAGTATACGAATTTGTTTGCCGAAAGACATTTTTTCTTTAACAGGCATAGAAGGAAGTAGGAGTAGTATTCCAATGAATGCAAGAGTGTTAACGAATGCTCCGAATAAGAAAGCCATTTCGAGTGAAAATTGGTCTGCAAGGTAAGAGGTTAGTGGTATACCTAAAGCGAAACCAACAGTAATTCCCATGAAAACTTTTGTAACTGCTTGACCGCTCTTTTCTGGAGGGACAAGTTTAGCAGCTGTTACAAGAGCGATTGAAAAGAAGAGTGGATGAAGCGCTGCCGGTAAAATACGAAAAACAAGCATGACTTCAAATTGTGTTGTATAAGCGTAGATTAAATTTGAAATAACAAATGTGAAAATTGCTGTTAATAAAATTATTTTGCGATTAATACTAGAGACGAGCAGAATTAAAAACGGACCAGAAATAGCAACAACTAGTGCAAATATACTTACTAAAAATCCAGCTTGTGTAGTTGAAATTCCGAACTTTTCAGTGATTTGTGGTAATACGCCGACAATACCCATCTCGGTAGTAATAATTCCGAACACACCTATTGCGAGTGTCAGAATAAGTAAAGGATTTACTTTTTTCATTTATAAAACTCTCCATTCGTATCAGTATTTTGAAAGTAAATTCATTAACAAAGAAGCATTATTATAAGCATGATTGGATGCCAATATTATCAGGAGTATGTAATCTGAAATACAATAACAGATATCTAAATAACTAGATATGATATATTAAAAAAAATTCTCCTTTCGATGTTTCTTGCTTTTACAGGCAGTGCAATTTATAAGAAGTCATTGGATACCTGTAAAAAAGCAGAATGTGTGAAAGCTAATAATCAATTAGTATGCTGATTGATTATTAGCTTTCATTTTATAATTCGTTTTGGACGTATTCAGAAAACTCTCGTATTGTTTTTTCATTTCGACGATAGTAGGTCCATTTTCCAATTCGGTCAGACTCTAGTAAGCCTGCTTTTTTCATAGTTAATAAATAACTAGAAATAACCGATTGAGCTAAGCCAGTTTTAAGCTGGATATCTCCTACACATACTCCAACTTGAAAGTTAAGGTCTTGTTCTAGGTAAGGTTTTTCGTCGAAATGGTTTTCTGGATTTTTTAACCATGATAAAATTTGACATCTTGTTTCATTTGACAATGCTTTATAAATTAATAAAGGTTCCATAATGATATTATATCTACTTTTATAGATTTGTAAATGGGTTTTAGTGATTTTAAGGGAAGAAGGTATAGTTGATCCCCTTGAATAGGAATAAGATGCTCTTGATTTGTACCCTTTGTAAAGGACATTATAAAAAAAATCGGTAACCTAAAAAAGATGATTTCTGTATGCAAACAGGAGTCATCTTCTGTACATTCTATTGATAGCAAGAGTGATTATAGTACGTCATATATTTCTTAATTTCATGTTTTAACTGAACAAACGATTCACATGATTTTATATATGCTTCATCGGTTAAAGTATTACGAGGATTACGTGCAAAAATGATAATATTGTTAAGTGTAAGCATACTGTTGCCTAGCTATCAATGGTGGATTCCTAAGAAGAGTAATAATAAAACCCAACTGAAGATTTAAGAAAAATTTTATGTTTACCCCACTTTTTATTTTA
>NZ_JBEUTW010000293.1:0-5272 GCF_040492675.1 Bacillus sp. AP50 | reverse complement strand
TATTCATTGAAAACGCTTTATTATTCTTCTATATTTTTACCAATTATTTTTTCTCAACCTTTATTTTATTATGTTTATCCTATTTTTCATGCTATTTTCCACTCAAAATCAAAACAAAATAATCTGTCATAAAAAAATGTTTCTCAATATTTTTTGTCACAATGTTATTGAAATGCGAAATTTAATCCTGCTTTTGAAAAGCTACTTTCCGAAAAAGGAGTAACCGCAAAAGTAAATGAACCGAAATTAGAGGCAGGTTCTGTTACAGTTGGCGGCGCTATCGATGACAAAAACTTTGCTGGATTAGATGGTGATTTCCCGTTCATTGATGTAACTTTCAAAGTAGAAAATGATGAATTTTATGAAGCAAACGCTCAATTAGAGTCACCAATTTTTGTTTACTGGAAACAAGGTGAATCAGAACCAAATAGAATGCGTGTACTTCAAGATCAAACATTCTCAGTTATGTCCTTAAACTCACTAGTAGAAGGAAATATTAAACCTGGTGCGTTCTTAAATGAACGCGAATATTTAGATGAAAAGTTCGATTATACAAAGCTTGGCGTAAAAGTATATGCGACTGATTCTTACCGTCATAAGTTTGAAGGCTCACTAGATAAATACGGATACTTCAAACTAAATGGACTTCCAGTTAATAAACGCGACTATAACTTATATGTAGAGGTGCCAGGACATTTAACAAGCCGCCTAACAACGAAACTTGGTACTGAAAAAGACGGTAAGCTGCTTGGCCAATATTATTATGCAAGACCTGACGAAAACCTTACCGGCGATGTAAATGCTGATAAAGTAATCGATATTAAAGATGCTGAAATTATCGCTAGCAACTATGGTAAAAAAGGAGTAACTGTAAAAGACGGAGACCTTAATAAAGATGGTATTGTCGACGAAAAAGATATTCGCTTCGTTGAAAGGAACTTCTTGAAAAAAGGTCCAGATGCATCTAAATCACAAACACCTGTAGAAAAATCCAAAAGCGGTACACTGGCAGATATTTTAAAGAAATTAGGATTAACACCTAAAAAATAATAAAATGAAACTTTAATCAGTGGGTTTTTACTGCCCGGCAAATAGCGGAATAATAAAGAGCACTCTACGTAAAATAGAGTGCTCTTTTCTATAAACGACCCTTATCCAGCAAAAGGGGTATATTGGGGATATACAAGGGAAACCGGAAAAGGAATTTATATTAAATTATATAAGTTCAGAGGTAAGAAGCAGTTTCCCACCTCTGAATTATTTAGCAATTATTATAGTACTGGTGCCATTGTTTCTTTTAATACTTTTACAGAATGAGCGAACTTCACTTTTTCCTCTTCATTTAGCTCAAGTTCTACGATTTCACGTACACCTTCGCGGTTAATTACAGCTGGAACACCTACGTAAGCATCTTTCTCGCCGTATTGACCTTCAAGGTATGCAGATACAGTTAATACGCTGTTCTCGTTGTTTAAGATTGCTTTAGTTACACGAAGTAGTGACATACCGATTCCGTAGTAAGTTGCACCTTTACGCTCGATGATATGGTAAGCTGCATCACGTACGTTTTCGAAGATTTTGTCTAAGTCTTCTTGTTTGTACTGTTCGTTGTTAGCTAAGATTGTTTCTAATTTTTGTACACCGATAGTAGCGTGGCTCCATACTGGAAGTTCAGTGTCACCGTGTTCACCAACGATGTAAGCATGAACGTTACGTGGATCTACATCTAAGTAGTCACCTAACATGTAACGGAAACGAGCAGAGTCTAAAGTAGTACCAGAACCGATTACGCGCTCTTTCGGTAAACCAGATTCTTTCCAAGTTACGTAAGTTAAAATATCAACTGGATTAGTTGCGATTAAGAAGATTCCATCGAATCCGCTATCCATAATGCCGCGAACGATTTGTTTAAAGATCTTTGTATTTTTCTCAACTAAGTCTAAACGAGTTTCACCTGGCTTTTGTGGTAACCCAGCAGTGATAACAACTAAATCTGCATCTTTACAATCTGCATAGCTACCGCTCCAAACTTTTGTTGGTGATGGAGAGAATGGTACCGCATGGCTTAAGTCCATTGCTTCCCCTTCTGCTTTTGCTTCATTAACATCTACTAATACGAATTCTTCAGCTACACCTTGGTTGATCATTGAGTAAGCGTAACTACAACCTACAGCTCCTGTTCCTACTAATACTACACGATTGATACCTTTTTTCATGGTAATTTCCCCTCTCTATTGTTCACATATATTTTTTTATGATTGTTTAAGTAATTAATTAAAATACTAATTTAATGTTGTTTAACTTCTTTACATTCATATTGTAGCACGTATTATTGTGAATTACTTCACAAATTATGACCTATTTGTGAACTTTTTCACATAGAGTGTAAAGTTATTGGAATAGGTGTGGAATCCATTTCAATGGAGGCGTTTTCTTTAGATTGTGAAAGGGTTTTTCTTGTGGTTTTCATCGGTAAGTGAAATTATATCGGCGATTTTTAGAATATATCGACCGTAACTCCAAATATATCAGCGATTATTAAAATTTATCGATCGTAACTCAAATTATATCAGCGATTTTTGCAATATATCGACTTACCGACAAAACTCGACAATAATGACAACATAAAAAAGCTGTCTCCAGTAGGTCACCCTATTGAGAGGCAGCTTCTTCTATATATTATTTATTTTCCACAGTAGCTCCCGGATGTATTTTCATCGGTTTCTCCAAGTGTAGGAGGCTACAGCCATACAGCTGGGGTAAATAAACAACATGATTGTATTTACGGCTCTATATACCCAACTGCAACAGCCCATACTTCATATTTCTTCTATTGCATAAAAAAGCAGACTATCCAAAGTTCACTTTTATACAACAAAAAAGAGATAGCAGATTATGCTATCTCTTTTAGTATGACCCGTACGGGATTCGAACCCGTGTTACCGCCGTGAAAGGGCGGTGTCTTAACCACTTGACCAACGGGCCAGTTCTGGCAGAGAAGAAGGGATTCGAACCCTCGCACCGCGTTCGCGATCTACTCCCTTAGCAGGGGAGCCCCTTGAGCCACTTGGGTACTTCTCTATAAATATGGCTCCGCAGGTAGGACTCGAACCTACGACCGATCGGTTAACAGCCGATAGCTCTACCACTGAGCTACTGCGGAACAATTATGGTGGGCCTAAATGGACTCGAACCATCGACCTCACGCTTATCAGGCGTGCGCTCTAACCAGCTGAGCTATAGGCCCATAATTGAAAAGCGGGTGAAGAGAATCGAACTCTCGACCAGAGCTTGGAAGGCTCTTGTTTTACCACTAAACTACACCCGCATTAAATTGTAAATGGTGAGCCATGAAGGACTCGAACCTTCGACCCTCTGATTAAAAGTCAGATGCTCTACCAACTGAGCTAATGGCTCATTTTGAAAGTGGTGCCGACTAGAGGACTTGAACCCCCAACCTACTGATTACAAGTCAGTTGCTCTACCAATTGAGCTAAGTCGGCTCGTGATTTCAAAATGGTGGCTCGGGACGGAATCGAACCGCCGACACGAGGATTTTCAGTCCTCTGCTCTACCGACTGAGCTACCGAGCCTTTATGTAAAAAATGGCGGTCCCGACCGGGGTCGAACCGGCGATCTCCTGCGTGACAGGCAGGCATGTTAACCACTACACCACGGGACCATTTGGTTGCGGGGACAGGATTTGAACCTGCGACCTTCGGGTTATGAGCCCGACGAGCTACCGTGCTGCTCCACCCCGCGATGATAAAATATTCACTTTAGAAAAAATGGAGGAGGTAGAGGGATTCGAACCCCCGCGCGACTCTCGCCGCCTGTCGGTTTTCAAGACCGATCCCTTCAGCCGAACTTGGGTATACCTCCGAGATATATACGTCTAATGGTGGACCTTGTAGGACTCGAACCTACGACCGGACGGTTATGAGCCGTCTGCTCTAACCAGCTGAGCTAAAGGTCCTTTATGGTAGCGGCGGAGGGGATCGAACCCCCGACCTCACGGGTATGAACCGTACGCTCTAGCCAGCTGAGCTACACCGCCATAAATGATATTAATATAAGTGGAGCCTAGCGGGATCGAACCGCTGACCTCCTGCGTGCAAGGCAGGCGCTCTCCCAGCTGAGCTAAGGCCCCATGTTTTTTAGGAATATCGGGAAGACAGGATTTGAACCTGCGACCCCCTGGTCCCAAACCAGGTGCTCTACCAAGCTGAGCCACTTCCCGTTAATAAAAGCGCGCCCGAGAGGAGTCGAACCCCTAACCTCTTGATCCGTAGTCAAACGCTCTATCCAATTGAGCTACGGGCGCATATGGTGCCGAGGGCGGGGGTCGAACCCGCACGGTGGTCACCCACCGCAGGATTTTAAGTCCTGTGCGTCTGCCTGTTCCGCCACCCCGGCATGTCATATTGAAAATTGGAGCGGAAGACGGGATTCGAACCCGCGACCCCAACCTTGGCAAGGTTGTATTCTACCACTGAACTACTTCCGCAAGACATGTATGAGTTATTTAATTAAAAGTGCGGGTGAAGGGAGTCGAACCCCCACGCCAAAGGCGCCAGATCCTAAGTCTGGTGCGTCTGCCAATTCCGCCACACCCGCATATTAATTTATTTAAGAAAAATGGGGCGACTGATGGGAATCGAACCCACGAATGCCGGAGCCACAATCCGGTGCGTTAACCACTTCGCCACAACCGCCATGATTTCTGGTGCCGACTAGAGGACTTGAACCCCCAACCTACTGATTACAAGTCAGTTGCTCTACCAATTGAGCTAAGTCGGCTAAATGGTGGAGGATGACGGGATCGAACCGCCGACCCCCTGCTTGTAAGGCAGGTGCTCTCCCAGCTGAGCTAATCCTCCATTTGCCTGGCAACGTCCTACTCTCACAGGGACAAGGTCCCAACTACCATCGGCGCTAGAGAGCTTAACTTCCGTGTTCGGTATGGGAACGGGTGTGACCTCTCTGCCATCATTACCAGACTGTATTCATTTAAGACAAGAATCATTGTAACTCATTTAACTTTTAAAGTCAACAAGTTTTTTATATTCTTTCAAAACTAGATAACATTGCTTCATATTATATGGTTAAGTCCTCGATCTATTAGTATTCGTCAGCTCCACATGTCACCATGCTTCCACCTCGAACCTATCAACCTGATCATCTTTCAGGGATCTTACTAGCTTACGCTATGGGAAATCTCATCTTGAGGGGGGCTTCATGCTTAGATGCTTTCAGCACTTATCCCTTCCGC
>NZ_JBEUTW010000292.1:0-11739 GCF_040492675.1 Bacillus sp. AP50 | reverse complement strand
ATTTTATATATGACTCATTGGAATCTAATGAGTAGGTATCTTCATTTATGATAAAAATCAATCATAGTGAGGAGAAACAAAATGAATACGATGACTTTTGAAAAGCTACAATATAACGAATTAAAGGATATAGTGAAATCTTATTGTGTAAGTGGATTAGGTAAGGAATTATTAAACAAATTAGAGCCGAGTACGAGTATAAAAGTAGTGAGAAATCGGTTGAATGAAACGACAGAAGCACGAGCTATATTAGATGCAGAAGGGCATGTTCCTTTCTTCGGCATTTCTAATATTGCTAGTACAATTCAAAAATTAGAAAAAGGGATGATTTTAGATCCAGAAGAATTAGTCAGTGTTTCAGACTTTTTACGCGGATGTAGAAAGATTAAAAAGTTTATGTTAGATAAAGAATTTTTTGCAACAGTATTAGCTTCTTATGCAAATTCAATGACTGAATATAAAAGTATTGAAGAGGAAATTAACTTTTCAATTAAAGGAAATAGTATTGATGCAGCTGCAAGTAAAGAGTTAAAACGAATTCGAAATAATATCGATTCTGTAGATGGGAAAATAAAAGAACGTTTAACGAAGTTTTTAAATAGTAGTGCAAATAAGAAATTCATTCAGGAATTCTTTATTAGTAAAAAGGATGACCGTTATACGATTCCAATTAAATCTTCCTATAAAAACCAAGTTGCTGGAAGTATTATTGAAGCCTCGGCAAAAGGTTCTACTGTATTTATAGAACCGCATACGGTTACGAAATTGAATGCGGAACTAGCGGGTTTGAAAGCAGAAGAAGCGGTTGAAGAATATCAAATTTTAGCGACTTTATCAGGAATGGTGTTAGAAAACATTTATAGTATAAAGATTAATATGGAGCTAATTAGTCAGTATGATATGGTATTTGCAAAAGCGAAGTTTAGTAAATCGATTGATGGAATAGAACCGAAGTTAAATGATCATGGCTACATTCATTTAGTGAATTGTAAGCATCCGCTTTTAACAGGGCAAGTTGTACCCTTAAATTTTAAAATTGGTCAAGAGTATCGTAGTTTAATTATTACAGGGCCGAATGCGGGCGGAAAGACAATTGTGTTAAAAACGATTGGATTGTTAACATTAGCTACAATGTCAGGTCTTCATATTGCAGGAGATAAAGGTACAGAAATCGCTATTTTTGAAAATGTATTTGTAGATATTGGTGATAATCAAAGTATCGAAAACGCATTAAGTACATTTTCATCTCATATGAAAAATCTTTCTGAGATTATGAGGATGTCAAATAATAATACGTTACTTTTATTTGATGAAATAGGAAGCGGTACAGAACCGAATGAAGGTGCAGCACTTGCAATATCTATTTTAGAAGAGTTGTACCTTACGGGATGTATTACCGTTGCGAGTACGCATTACGGAGAAATTAAACGATTCTCAGAAATGCACGATGACTTTATGAATGCAGCGATGCAGTTTAATAGTGAAACGCTAGAGCCGCTTTATAAATTAGTTATCGGAAAATCAGGAGAAAGTAATGCACTTTGGATTGCGAATAAAATGAGCGTAAAAGAACATGTGCTGAAAAGAGCGAAAGAGTACATGGGAAATAAAGAGTACGCTTTAGAAAAAGTGAATGAAAGTAAAATTAGAAAACCGAAATTTGTACAAGAAAAAAGAGAATTTCATTATGAGTACAAAATCGGCGATCGTGTGAATTTATTAGATTATGATGATTTTGGTATCATCTATAAGGAAAAAGATAATTTTTATAACGTCGTTGTATATTATAACGGTGAATTCGTTGAAGTAAATGTAAAACGTATTACTTTAGAGGTAGCAGCGAAGGAGTTATATCCAGAGGGATACGATTTAAATACACTATTTGTCGATTATAAAGAGAGAAAAATGCAACACGATATTGAGCGCGGATCGAAAAAAGCACTTCGTAAAATTCAAAAAGAAATAAGAAAGAATAGAGGATAAGTTAAAATGGTAACGATTAGACAAGAACAAAAAAATGATTATAGAAAAACAGAAGAAGTTGTAAAAGAAGCATTTTTACATGAAGAGTTTAGTGATAAAAAAGAACATGAACTTGTAAAACGTATTAGAAAAAGTGACGCGTTTGTTCCTGAGTTATCTATCGTTGCGATAGATGAAGAAATAGTCGGTCACATTATGTTATCGAACATTACAATAGAACAAGGTGGAACTTCTGTAGAATCGTTAGCACTTGCACCAGTTTCAGTTGCTAGGGGCCATCAGAAGAAAGGAATTGGTGGAAAACTGATCACGGCTGCTTTAGAAAAAGCGAAACAACTTGGATACGGATCAGTTGTAGTATTAGGACATCCAGAGTACTACCCGAAATTTGGTTTTAAGAAAGCAAGTGAGTGGAATGTAAAAGCACCGTTTGAAGTGCCTGAAGAGGTATTTATGATAATGGAATTAACAGAAAATTCTCTTCGAGGTGTAGAAGGAATTGTACAATATTCGAGTGCTTTTGCTGAGTAGGAGTACCGGTTAAGAAATGTAATCATAAAAGATGCTATCTTTTTGTATGGATATACAGAAAGATAGCTTTTTTTATTAAGCGGATCTACTGACGTATATTTTGCTCAATGAATAATTGAGGTGGTAAAATTGATATAGAAACGTAAAGGGAGAGAATGAAATGAATAAGCGAGAAACACATAGCAATGAGAATGTAGTGACGTTATATGTTACAAGACACGGTAAAACAATATTAAATACGAATCATCGCGCGCAAGGTTGGGCAGATTCTCCTTTAGTAGAAAGAGGTGTTGAAGTTGCCACAAATTTAGGAACAGGATTAAAAGATATTCATTTTATGAATGCGTATAGTAGTGATAGCGGCCGCGCAATTGAAACTGCTAATTTAGTATTAAAATATAGTGAGCAATCAAAATTAAAACTTGAGCAAAGAAAAGATTTGCGAGAATTAAATTTCGGTATTTTTGAAGGTGAAAAACTTGAGAATATGTGGGATGTGGTTGGAAAAGCTGCAGGCGTTGCATCACCAGAAGAACTCTTGAAGCTTTCTATTCAAGAAGTGATTAATCTTATTAGAGTAGCAGATCCGACAAAACAGGCGGAAGATTGGGAATTGTTTTCTACTCGTATAAAAACAGAGATAGATAAAATTAGTGAAGAAGCTGCTGGAAATGGTGGCGGTAACGTCTTAGTTGTCGTTCATGGGCTTTTGATTACTACCTTAATAGAAATGTTAGACAGTAGCAAAACAAAACTTGGAGTGGAAAATGCTAGCGTGACGAAGATTGTATATCAAGATGGAACATACACAGTGGAGTCGGTTGGAGATATGAGTTATGTTGCAAAAGGGAAAGAAAGTGTGGAAATATAATACTATCTTAAATAGATATAAGAAAAGGAAGTTAGTAAAATCTAGCTTCCTTTTTATTTTTTAGTGCATCATTTATAAGGTTATATTGGGATATTATAATGAAACTTTCTATTGTGTAGAACGTTTCTTTGTTCAACAATCGGGTCATTTAATTGAATAAGGGCGTATTTTTTTGAATAGGACCACTTTGTTAAAAAGGATACATCCAATTTTTAGCGAATACAGGGTTATAAATAAGAAAAAGTGGTGAGATAAATAGGAAAAGAATGTAATTCCTTCTTGGACAATAAAACGGAAAAATGTATAATTAACAGACTTCAGAGCGCGGGTTGTGTTTTCGCAGAAGAAGAGACCCGGTTACTTATTTCAGCAGCCCGAACTCCAGAGGAGCTCAAGAGAATGGTGGAAATGCGAGCCAATGGTTTGCCACTTGAATATGTTGTTGGATACGCAGAATTTTGTGGGTTGCGGATAGAAGTGGACCGAGGTGTTTTCGTACCTCGTCAACGTACCGAGTTTCTTGTTCGCCAAGCAGAAGCTCTGTTATGCTTTGGTGATATCGTCGTTGATCTATGTTGCGGTTCAGGTGCTGTGGGTGTAGCTCTGGCGGCAGCTTTAGGACGAATTGAATTGTATTCTGTTGACATTGATCCTGTCGCAGTACGATGTGCTAGCCGCAACGTAACAAATTTCGGTGGCCATGTTTTTGAAGGTGACTTGTATAAAGCTTTGCCTCACGCACTTAAAGGCCATGTGAATACCCTAGTTGCAAACGTACCTTATGTTCCTACCGAGACAATAAAGCTGCTTCCACAGGAGGCCCGTCTACATGAACCGAAAATGGCGCTAGACGGAGGAGAGGATGGACTCGACATTCAGCGAAGAGTAGCAAAAGAAGCATTTCTCTGGCTCGCATCGGGAGGGCATCTTTTAATAGAGACGAGTGAAATGCAGGCAACTCAGACTTTTGAAATCTTTGCTGGTGCTGGGCTTACCACGAAAGTGACTAGAGATGAGGAATTAGATGCCACTGTTGTTATAGGATCAAAATCTAGTTTTTAGCTTAAATCGGTACGTAGCCTTATTCATAAATAAAAATGATAATTTTCTAGCAATATACAAATAAAAGAACATATGCAATTAAAGGGAGTTTTAATTGAGAAAAGAGCTCAAAAATTATTCGAGTGATACATGGGATCGTTATTTGAAGAAGTAAGGACATAACATATTAGTTATATAAAATATGTTATGTCCTTTCATTTATCAATTTTTTTCACTATAGGTCTTCACAAAATTTTAATCTAGCTTTCTTTTCATTTTATGAATTATGGGATCAATAAAATCTTCCCAGTACTTTTTCTGCTCTCTAATAATTCATGTGCACGGGCACCGTCTTGTAAAGAGAATGTAGTAGGACTTGCAATGTTCAATTTTCCAGTAGCGATCCAATCAAATAATTGAGTAGAGCGCTGCTTACGTTCTTCAAAAGTAGTAAGTACGTTCCAAAGGTCTCCGCCAGTTAAAGTTTTCGAAGTATCCATAAGCATACGTGGATCAATGGGCGCAGGATTACCACCGGCCATTCCGTAAAATACGACAGTACCACCGATTTTAGTAGCGTTAAAACTTTCCTCAAGTGTAGAGCCTACTGATTCATATACAACATTTACTCCAGTACCGTTTGTTATTTCAAGTACTTTTGAATGCCATTTTTCAGTATATAAAAATACGTGATCAGCCCCAACTAACGTGGCTACTTTGGTTTTTTCGGTTGATGACGTAAGACCGATTACTGTTCCACCCTGTAGTTTAATCATTTGAATAAGAAGTTGACCAACGCCACCAGCCGCAGCATGGACTAAAGCTGTATCACCTTGTTTTATTTGATAGCTATCTTTCGTTAAATAATGTGCCGTTAGACCTTGCAATAAGATAGAAGCGGCTGTTTCAAAAGAAATTGAATCTGGAAGCGGGATTGCTTTTTCTGCTGGAACGGCAACTAATTCTGCATTTGCGAATGGAACGTCAGCAAATGCAATACGGTCTCCAGGATTGATAGTAGTAACGTTAGCACCTACTTCTTCAACGATACCAGCGCCTTCATAACCTAATATATAAGGAGGGTTACCAGCGAGGTGATAATCACCACGGCGTCTATAAATATCTGCGAAATTTAGACCGATTGCTTTCGTGCGGATAAGAATTTCATTTGGATTAATGATTGGATCAGGGATTTCTTTATATTGAAGTACATCAGCATCTCCGAATGTTTCGAAACAAAGTGCTTTCATATGGAATACCTCCATTTTATTGTTTGTCGATGCTCTTTATCATACAATATAAATATCAATAGACAAAGAGGATTATTCCGATGAAATCAATCGGAAATATCGATTGAAAAAGAGGGATGATAAATGGAGATAAAACAATTAATTACATTTAAAGTAGCAGCAGATACTTTGAACTTTACACAAACTGCGAAGAAATTAAACTTTGCTCAATCGAGCGTTACAGCACAAATTAAAACGTTAGAGGCTGAGCTCGGTACACCACTATTTGAGAGATTAGGGAAACGTCTTTTCTTAACTGAAGCAGGAAGAAAGTTTCAACTATATGCAGACAAGATAATCGCACTTAGTAACGAAGCAAAGACGGCCGTGAAAGATGATGAGGAAATAGCAGGTACGTTAATAATTGGTGCACAAGAAAGTCAATGTACATACAGACTGCCTTCTATATTAAAGAGGTTTAAAATACAATTCCCCAAAATAAAGCTTATATTTAAACCAGCACATTCCAATAAAGATGCGAAGGAACAATTGATGGAGGGAAAAGTAGATCTTGCATTTATTTTGGACGAATGTAAAACAGAAGATGTTTTACATGTGGAACCACTTATGAAAGAAGAATTAAAAGTAGTAGCTGCTCCAGGGCATATTTTACTTGAACAGACTACTGTTTCTATAAAAGATTTAGAGAGTGAAACACTTTTATTAACAGAATTAGGCTGCTCATATAGAACTTTATTTGAAGAGCTATTTCGCGGGGAAGATCTATATCCAGCAAATAAAATTGAGTTTGTTAGTGTGGAAGCAATTAAACAATGTGTTATTGCAGATTTAGGTATAGCCGTTTTACCAGCGATAGTAGTAGAAAAAGATATACGGGAAGGGACGTTAAAGGAGTTAATGTTAAACGAAACAATACCTCCAATTTATACACAAATTGCTTGGCATAAAGATAAATGGATGACAGCACCACTGCAGCAATTTATTGATGTAACGAGGGAGTTTTTTACAACAAATTAAGTGGAGAAATATTTATTTTATATAAAAGAAAAAATGGAAATTTTGTATAAAGAACCGATGCTTGAATATAACAAGTATCGGTTCTTTTATGTTTTAAATAAAGGATGCTATAAAATGTGTATTTCTCAACTTTTTTTCTTACAAGGATAAGTAAAGTTCTTCGTATATTCCAATAATCATAAGGGAATTTACAACGTTAATTCGTTTTTGTAAGATGCCTCTAGGAAGCATGGAAGGAGGGCTGACACAGCAGTATAGGTTGTGTTTAGTATACATAATCATTTTGAGGGGGAATTAAAAATGTTTAAAAAGTTAATGAAAGTATGTGTGTTAAGTGTAGCGAGTGTAGGGGTATTATTTAGTTTTCAAGAAAGTACATTTGCAGCTACTGATCTGAGTAGCTATTATGACGGAAAAAATCCAGCAACAACGAAAGTATACGGGGGAAGTACAACATGTGATGCAGATGGATTTAATGCAAAGTCTACAGCAGTTTATGAAGGTAGTAAAAAAGTAGGAACAGTGTATTTACGTTACAGTAATACATGTCATGCGGCATGGTCTAAGCTTGTTTTAGATCAACCAGCACCTTCTGTTTCTGGAGGAGTATATGCTTACGCTGTTATTAATAAATATAAAAATGGTGTATTCCAAAAATCAGTAGATTCTAATAGTGGTAATGGAGCAATTAAAACGGGGCAAACGAGCACTTATACAGGAATGGTGTTTGATTTAACTGCTGATTTTGGTTATACAGCTGATGCCGAAGCAGTGACGATTAATAATGGTTACGGGAAAACTGGACGTTATTAATAAAGGAGTGAAATCCTGTGAAACTTATTAAAAAGGTAAGCGCATGTCTTTGTCTGGCATTGCTCGTCGTAACTAGTGTGTTTAGTACGACCAATAATGATAAAGCATTTGCAGAAGACCATTCGTATGATGGGAAAAGTCCGTATTACAATAGTTGTGATCAATCAGCAGTAACGAAAGAAAAGAAGTGGATTGATTCAAATTCTTATGTGGAATTAAAATTTAGCACGACGTGTAAAACAGCGTGGGCAAAAGTTACTGTAACTCGCCTGGCAGTTTATAATAATGAAGCTGATGCAAGGATTGTTAGAAAAACAGATGGAAAGGCATACACTTGCGGAAGTGCTGGAGGAAATGGTGTTGTAAATAAAGGGCAAACATCATGCTATACGCCAATGGTATATGATTTAGATCCAAGAAAAGCACAAGCGCAGGGGAAACATACAATTCCGAATAGTGATGCATATAATTATGCGGAGACTATTTGGTATTGATACGATTATACATGTTTTAAGAGCTGTTATTTGATATAAAAATGAAAGAGCCTTACTGCATTTTATTGTGGTAAGGTTCTTTAAAATTGTTTAATAGATTAAGTACATTCATTTACAAAGGTCTCTCTATATAATCGCTTTTAAGTATGGCCATAATAATTTCATCTGAGTATGTATCGTTATAAAATAAAGATTGACGTAAGGTTCCTTCTTTTGCAAAACCAACTTTTTCATAAGCTTTAATTCCGCGTAAATTATGGCTAAATACTTCTAACTGTAAACGATTTAATGATAGTTGTTCAAAAACAAATCTTAAAACTATTTTAATAGCTTCAGTTCCATAACCTTGTCCTGTTAATGCTATTGAAAGCATTGATATTCTGAATCCTGCTCTTTTGTTCTCCTCATCGATATCTAAAATCGACAACTCTCCAATCATCTCTTCAGTACTTTGTAAACAAATAGCGAAATCATAGCGACTTGAATCATTATTTATATGATCTATATGTTTCGTAATTTGCTCCAATGAAAAAGTGGACTTAGTTCCAGTCATATATCTTATTTCATCATCCATTGTACTTTCTAATATAATAGGGGCATCTAGCTGGCAAAGAGGCCTTAAATAAATTCTTTCGCTCTCTAATCTCATTATAATTTTCTCCTTTAGTTAGTAATTGAATGTATAAATACTTAAACTTTCTTCAATGAATTACATAAAAAATATGAACCTTAATTCGATGTTACATGAATTTTATAATGGTATGGTATACCTAAAACAAATAATAAAAGTTTTATACACAACAAAATGTATCAACGAGTTTTTTGATCATACTATTATTCTTGCTGCTCATTCCGCTTTGAAATGAACACGAATGTATTAACTAAGGTCTGTATCAGGAGGAGTATATCCAAGGTGCCTAGCCATTGATACAATTTGTCCTTTATGATGAAACTCATGAGTTTCCGTATGAGTTAAAAGCCATAGCGGAGTTGTACTCCAAGGCTCTTTTTGCCACTTTACTTCATTTGCAATATTTTCGAGCCAACGGTCATTGTATTCATCTAAAAAACGTTGTACAGTCTCATCTACTAACTTAAATCTAGCGCGAACTTTTTTCACATCTGCATGCTCAATTTCGTAATCGCTAGCAAATGAAAAGTCTACTCGCTTTTGTTTAAATGCGAATGATCCAAGCCAGTATCGGTAGCAATCGGCTACATGAATATGAGTCTTTATAATGCTACCGCTCCCGAAATTAGGAACTGTGCTATGTAATTTTTCTACTGGGATTTCTTCCAAAAACGAAAATAGAGTTTCTCTTGTAGAGCTAATAAGATTATATTGCTGTTTTAAAACATGTAACATGAAATTAACACTCCTCTTTTATTTACTAAACTATTTGTGTAATAAGTAATTTTATATGTACGAGAGGTGAACCTTTTTATTATTTTTACTAAGCATATTAGATGTATTTCTTCATTGTTTCTGATAGATTAAACAAAGTGAAACTTTAATGAATTGAACATTCTTAGTTCATAATAAAATGTACATGAAGAAGGAGAACGATAAAATGAATAGAATAATTGGTCTAAAACAATTTGAAATAACGCGCGGGGCATTACTTAAATTTATGGAGACGCTAGATGATAAAACTGTGGATACGCAGCCAGAGGGTTTTAACAATACAATTCGTTGGCATATCGGTCATGTATTAACGGCAGCAGAAGTTTTCATGTTTGGAAAAGAATTCAAACAATTACCAACTGAATATCCAGGTATGTTTGGATATGGATCAAGACCATCTAAATGGACAACAGAAGGACCATCATTAGAAGTGTTAACGGTCCAATTAAAAGAACAAGCAAAACGTATTAAAGAAATTCCAGCAGAAGCATTTGAAAATAAACTGCCAGAGCCATTTCTAGGATTGGAAACAGTTGGTGAGCTTTACGGTATGATGCTTTATCATGAAGCTGATCATATTGGACAAATGAAGGCGATGGAACGTATTATTAAAGCTCTTTAGTCTTAATTGCATATAACAAGCAATACAGGTGTAATGTTAAATGATATAAACAAAAAAGGTAGATAAATTATTATCTACCTTTTTTGTTTAACTTCTTGAAGGATTAGGGATTATCATCGTGATGCTGATGAAGAAGGATAAGAGGATTTTATAATTTTTATGGTGTGATTATTAATTGTAGTATTCCTAAATATGGAATATAAGT
Source organism: Bacillus sp. AP50 (assembly GCF_040492675.1). NCBI lineage: Bacteria > Bacillati > Bacillota > Bacilli > Caryophanales > Bacillaceae > Bacillus > Bacillus sp. AP50. The sequence goes on along the minus strand of NZ_JBEUTW010000292.1, from coordinate 1,507 downwards.
ATAATGATAGAGAAGAACTAGAAATAGGGGTGAATACTATGATTACATTAGAGCAAAAGTTGGAGCAATATAAACATACATATGTACAGTTAAAGGGAGAACTAAAATGGAAAACGAGCGATTCTCGAACAGGAATGATGATTGCTGCTATGTATGCAGGTAGTGATAAACTGTTTGATCTCGGACGTTTTTTAGAAATTAGTAGTTATATTAAGAATCAGGTAGGGATGTTTTCATACTTAAAGTCTTATCATCGTTTTGTAGTGGCCGCAACATTAGATATTCACTTTACAGATTACCAGAAAGCTTTTCGGGAGTTTTTAGATTTATATGAACAATTGGTCACTGGTGGGTTTAGCCGGAGTATATTTACTTATCTCGCAGCAGCTGTACTTTTAACAGAAGAAAATGAACAGCATGGCGCGCACATTCAACGCTCGATGCAAGTATATAAACGCATGAAAAAGGATCACCTCTTTCTTACAAGTACAAATGATTATCCGCTCGCGGTTTTATTAGCAGGACAATCAGAGAATGTAGACACACTTATGGACCGAGTGGAACGCCTTTATCAGAAACTAGCGACAGCTGGTTTGCATAAAGGGAATGATCTTCAATTTTTGAGTCATATTCTTTCACTAAAGAAGGATGTCAGGGAAGAACTGTTAGTCGCAAAATGCACAAATATATGGAATTTGTTAAAGCAAGAAAAGGTAAAAGTAAAACAGATGCATTACCCAGCTATCGGGTTACTAGCGTTACTCGAGGATGGAGAAAAAGAGATTCATTCTATTAGAGCATTTATTGAAAAATTGCAGGGGGATAAATTGTTCCGTTGGCATACAGATACAAATATTCTTATTGCTATTCAACTGTTCGTAAGTCAGAAAGGTGAGGAAAGTAAAACTACCAACACAGGTTTACAAACAATGATAGAAGTCCTCATACAAGCACAACAGGCTGCTATGATGGCAACGATTGCCGCTTCATCTGCAGCAACATCTTCTGCTAGTAGTAGTTCATAATGTGCAACTGCTTATACTCTTGTAAATTATAACTCCTTTGATAAGGTTGATTTAAAAAATATTACTAAAAAAAAGCCCATCACTCTCTAATGATTGATGGGCTAACTGTTTTTACATAATTAGCATTATCTTTTTGATTGCTTCAAATGTTTGAGCTGCGTGACAATCATAATGCTAATAACAACGAGTAAAAACCATGAACTAATTTTGCTTAAGTGAATGAGATTCCATGTTTCCCGTTGATTTGGAGATTGCCATGCTCCGAAAAATGTTGCGATATTCTCTGCAATCCAAATGAAGAAACCGATAAGGAAAAAGGAGAGAACGAGTGGCATTTTATATGTAACGCCTTGTAATGAAAATTGTACAAATGTGTGTGTGAAAACAATGAATAGTAGAAAAGTAAAAAAATAGTTTGCTATTTAAAAAAAGTGGGGATATAATATCTAAATGAAAATGATAATTATTATCAATAGTAATTA
>NZ_JBEUTW010000291.1:0-2030 GCF_040492675.1 Bacillus sp. AP50 | reverse complement strand
GGTGTATAACAAGTGAGAATGGATAAAAGTAAGTTTATAAAAATAGCTACTTCAATAGGGGTGTCATCTTTTTTATTAACAGGTTGTGGTGATTATGAAGAAGAAACTGCTCAGCAAGAAAGTACAGCTGTTAAAACAGATGGTGCAAAACAAAGAAATGAGCAAGAAACATTAAATTGTGATGATAAAGCCCCAACCAATGAAAATGTAGAGAAAGATGAGTTATGCAAGGAAAATAATCCGTCATTTTCATCTTATCATGAAAACTCTCATTTACCGATACTTCCATTTGTAGCAGGATATTTATTAGCGAGTAGAACTTCAAATATGAATTATACAGCAAAACCAAATTTAATGAAGAAACCGTATGCAAATAATGTTATTCCATATCGTGAAAAAGATGAGCGTAGAACAGGTGGCGGTAGTAGCGGTGGTTATTCTGGTGGTTCTAACGGTAACAATAATACTTCCAATAAAGTAGATTTAAATAAACAGCAGCCAAATCCATCCAATAAAGTAACACCAGATACAAATACGCCAAAATCATCTACTACGCAAACACCGAAAGTAAACTCTGGTTCAAGTGGAATTGGAAACGCAAAAGCGCCAGCAGGATCCTAAAACGAAAGGGTAATGGAGTAATGTATACAGAACGAGAGCAAGAAGAGTATATGAAAGTATGGTTTTCACTTGCAGAAGAGGCTAGTAGGAATGGTTTCACTTGGCCTAGTCTGTTAGAGAATGAAGAATGGAATCAATATATGGCAACAGGGATGTATCGCATGCCAGCAAAAACTTATACTGCTATCTCAAAAGCGACAGAAGAAATCATGTATGTGTTATATAGAACGTATCAATATATTGTAAATACGACAGAAGATTTTCAAAAACTTGGATTCCCAGCTGAAGCGTGGGAAATGGCGAGAATGAAACATAATGGTTTATTTTCATATTTTACAAGGTTTGATTTTATCGTAAATGGTGACGATATAAAATTAATAGAAGTAAATTGTGATACGCCAACAGGCTATTTAGAACCGTCTGTCGCAAATGAAGTGTTATGCCGTTATCATGATGTAAATCACCCAAACCATATAGAAGAGCATATTGTGCAGGCATGGGAACAAATTAAACATGACTATCATATAGGCCCTGAAGAGACGATATATTTTACTAGTTATGATTGGCACGATGAAGATAGTCAAACGGTTCAGTTTTTAAGAACGTATTGCTTAAATCAGTCAACGGACTATGTAGGAATACAAGACATTGTCGTTGCGGAAGATGGTATATATACGCCGAGTGGAGAAAAAATAAAATATTTATATAGACTGTATCCAATAGAGTATTTAGTAACGGACGTTGATAAGAATGGAAAAAGGATTGGTTTACAATTTTTAGATCATATTGCGCAAGAAAGAGTGAAAATTATTAATCCGCCAGCCGCATTTGTTATGCAAAACAAAAGTGTACTCGCACTAATTTGGAAGCTTTATGAAGAAAGTGTTTTCTTTACAGAAGAAGAGCAAGACATTATTTATAAATACTTTCTACCAACATATTTTTCAAATAAGCGATTTCTAGAAAGACATGAATCATACGTTTCCAAACCTGTATTTGGTCGTGAAGGTGGCGGAGTATCTATATACGAAAATGATGAATTATTAGCTGAAGATAAAACAGAGTATTACTTTGAACAAAGGAAGATATACCAGCAATACATAGAAATGCCTGACTATACCATTGACACATGGGATGGTCCATATACTGGTAAACTATTAATTGGCTCTCACTGTATAAGCGGAAGAGCAGCAGGCTTATTTTTACGTGTAGGTGAGAAAATAACGGGAAACTTATCAATGTTTACTGGGGTTACAATTGAAGGATAAAGTAAACAAAGAGCTCATCATTTGTGATGAGCTCTTTCGTCTATGTATAAAACAGCTTTTTATGGTTGGATGTAAAATCTTCACTTTCTTTTTGTGTTTTAAATCTGGATATTATAATTTAAAAATTTTTTTGTGTAATAA
>NZ_JBEUTW010000290.1:0-6628 GCF_040492675.1 Bacillus sp. AP50 | reverse complement strand
TCCGTTATATGTTATTTTTCCGTTTAACTCTTCACCTGCATGGAGCTGAATAACCAATTCGTAGTTTGTCTGCTCAAAAGCTGTAACTCCGGTTATTCTAAATCCCAGTTCAGGATCACCATTCACCCCAGACCAGTCCATTGGATAATTCTCAAATGCAAAAATATGATCAAATATTGGCCCTTGTGCTGCTTTCACTGATTGAATATCTGCCAGAGAAATAAAGTCATAGTTTTTCGCCTCTAATGAAGCACACTGCACCTGACTAAGGACCTCGACGACCGTCTCATCATCTAATGCTGCAATCCGGACAGGGATGGTGTTTATAAACAATCCAACAATCTTTTCTACTTCAGGAATATTTGACGGCCTTCCAGATACCACTGAGCCAAAGACAACATCATCAATATCATTCAACTTCTGAAGTAGAATTCCCCATAAGGTCTGGATAAGAATGTTTAATGTCACATGCTGTGATATAGCCAACTCTTTCAGCTTCCTTGTCAATACTGAATTTAATCTGAAATGAAGTTCTTCCCTTCTATATTCACTTGATAGATTGGATTTTTTATAGGGGATCCCCGACAGATTCTCATATCCATTTAAATATCCAGCCCAGAAAGCCTTTGCTTCTTCTTCATTCTGCTCTTCCAGCCACCGTATATAAGCACTAAATGGCATTGATTTCTCATTTTGGTTTAATTGGCCGTGCTGCTGACATCTATACTCCTCAAACAGTTCCTTAAGCAATAATCCGATGCTCCAGCCGTCCAATATAATATGATGAAAGCTCAACAGAATCTGATATGTAGCGTCTCCTGTCCGAATTACCACCATCCGAAAAAGGAGATCCCGGGAAAGATCAAATCCTCTTTCCCGGTCCTTACGCTTTAGGTTCATCAGAAAATCATACTGTGCACTTTTGCTTAGGTTGGATATATCCTCTACTTGAACAGATGTTTTTCTACTTTTTAGAACGAGCTGTGTCGGCTCCTTTACTTTTGAGTACAAAAAGACTGTACGTAAAACATCCTGTTTTTCAACGATTCTATTCAAACTAACTTCAAGATGTTTTACATTAAGATTTCCTTCTACCTCCATCGTCATCTGCTCAAAATAAGCATGGTCCTTTGGATGATTTAAACAATGAAATAGTATTCCATGCTGCATCGGAGATAGACGGTATAGGTCATTTACGTTTTTTTTATTAAACACACCCTATAACCCCCAATGTAATATAAATTAATTCTTCTCTTCAAAAGCCTCAAAGATATCGTCTAAATCACTTGCGGTCAATTTGGTCATGCTGAAGTCGCTTGGAGTCCTCTCTGTTTCTTCCTTACTTTCACAATGTTTAATCAATAAAGTCAGATAATGTATGAAACGTTCTCCAAAGAATTTTATGCTGCTGCTATAAAAACTCCTCTGATCATAAAGCAATATCATTCTTAGCTGCTGCCCAGAAACATAACTGTTCATTTGAATAGGATAAGGATTCTCATTAATCATACTAATCTGTTTCCCAATCGGCATGTTAAATATCTCATGGTTAAACTGACCTAAGTAATTAAAGCTGATTTCCGGTTTGAGATTAAATTTAAAGTCCGTATCGTTTTCAAGAGCCAAATATTTAATTACCCCATACCCCGCACCTTTATTTGGTATATCGCGAATGTTTTCTTTAACCGCTTTGATTACTGAAGAAAAATGGTCTGAGTCTAGTTCAAAAACAACCGGGAACATGCTTGTAAACCATCCCACTGTTCTGCTTAAATTTACTTTTTCTAACAGATTTTCTCGACCATGACCTTCTAAGGTAACGGCCATGCTGTTCTTGCCAGTCCACTCTTTAACTGCGAGAACAAGTGCAGCAAGCAAAAGATCATTTATCTCTGTCTGATAGGCCTGATGAGCATTTGTTAAAAGGATTTTAGTTTCTTCTTCACCCAGACAGAATTCTTCTAATTGAGTATTCCCGTAGAGAGAAGTCCCCGTAACACTTTGATCTTTTGGAAGAGGCGGGACAATTTTCGACTCTAATTTTCTCCAATAAGGAATCTCTTTTTGAAGCTTTTGGCTCTTTGCATATTTATATAGCTCTTTCGCCCAAGATTGATATGAAGTCGTTTTAGCAGGAAGAACTGATCCTCCTTCATCATGCAGATACGAAAAATCCTCCAAAATAATACGCCATGAAACACCGTCAACAACCAGATGATGGATGACTATCAGAAGATAACTACCTTCTTCGGTATTGAAGATAGCAAGTCTTACAAGCGGCCCCTCTGAAAGGTTAAGACTGCCCTGTATCCGTGTTGCTTCCTTCTCTATCAAGGCCTCTGCATTCTCCGCTCCATAAAACTCCAGCACTTCAATAGTTAAATCTATACCTTCCAGTCCTCTGTTATACTGTGAAAAAACTTCACGTGAGAAAACCATGCGAAGGGCATCATGGTGCTCACAAATCTTCTGCATGCTATCCTTTACGGCTATAGGATTCCAACGCTTTTTCCGGAAAAGCATCATGGATTGATTAAAGTGTCCTACTTCATGATACTGCTGAGAAAAAAACCATTTCTGCACTGGCGTGAGCGGAACATCCCCCTCAATCAATCCTTGTTCCTCATTAGTCTGGCTAGACTGTAAATAAGGGATCAAATCCGATATGGAAGGATTCTTAAATAAGTCCTTCATATCGAATTTCAACCGATGTTCATGAAGTTTTGCCGCAATCTGAATAGCTTTAATTGAATCTCCTCCTAGTTCAAAGAAATTATCATGGATACCAACAGCCTCAATCTGTAGGACCTCTTGCCAAGTTTGAGCCATTATTTTCTCCAATTCTGTTTTAGGTGCAGTGTAATTCTCAGCGCTCTTCTTTAATTTCGGCTCAGGTAGAGCTGCGTAATCAAGTTTTCCGTTTAAAGTGAGCGGAAAAGAGTCTAGCTCGACAAAAAAAGCAGGTATCATATATTCTGGTAGAGTTCTCAATAAATGAGCCCGTAGCTCTGAAACGCTCCATTCTTTGTTTGAGATCAAATACGCACAGAGGTTCAAGTTTCCGTCCTCAGTTTTTCTTGAAGAAACAATAGCTTCTTCAATTGAAGGATGGGCCAATAAGCAAGCTTCAATCTCTCCCAGTTCGATTCGGTAACCCCTTATCTTGACTTGGGAATCCTTCCTTCCTAAATACTCTAAATTTCCGTCTGGAAGCCAACGAGCGAGATCTCCTGTCCGATACATTCTTTGTCCAATCTCAAAAGGATTTGTCATAAACTTCTGACATGTCAACTCTTCCATGTTTAGGTAACCCCTTGCAACTCCTGTACCGGAGATGTAGAGTTCGCCTGGCACTCCTGCTGGCAAGAGATTTATTTGATTATCAAGTACATAAGCTTTTGTAAGTTCTAAAGGTGCTCCTATATTGCTGATATAAGATGTTTCAGCTGGATTCATCACTTTATATGTGGCATAAACTGCTGTTTCAGTTGGGCCGTACATATTAATAATCTGTGTATCAGGATAAACCTGTCTCCATTGCTCCAGTTGGTTGGGATATAGGGCTTCTCCGGCCAGCATAACTTTCCTTATCTTCAAGTTGTAGAAAGTCCTATTAAGTTCCGCAGACATTGGAACGAAGGAAGACGGTGTCTGACACATAATAGTTACCTTCTCTTTTTCCATAATTGTTAGAAGCTTTTCTGGGCTTCTGCTATCCATTTGAGATATTACAACCAGCTTTCCTCCCCTCAGCAAAGAACCGAAGATTTCCCATACTGAGACGTCGAAACAATAGGAATGAAAGAATAGCCATATATCTTCTTCATCAAAATCAAATATGTTATTTTGATTACAGAAAAGACGCACTGCATTCCTATGCTCCACCATTACCCCCTTTGGCTTTCCTGTGGAACCTGAGGTATATATCAGATACGATAAATCTTCTGCTGAAGCAGTTTCACTCAGATTATGAACTTCAAAAGATGCAGCTAGAATATCATCGATTTTCAAAATACTTCCATTAAATTCTGTAGGAACAAATGTAGAATTAGTACAGACTAAAACCTTTGATCTGCTGTCATTGAGCATGTACAATATTCTATCCTCAGGATAGCTCGGATCAATCGGCATATAGGCTGCACCCGCTTTTAATACCCCTAAGATAGCTACAATCATGTCAATGGACTTTTCGAATAACAACCCTACAATCTGATTTTTTCCTATCCCTTTATTCCTTAAAGCTCTGGCCAGCTGATTTGAACGTGCATTAAGAGCTCTATATGTGATTTGCTCGTTGCCAGAAACAATTGCAACGTTGTCAGGGCTTTTATTCACCTGTTGCTCAAACAAGCCATGCAGAGTTTCAACTTTCGCCTGCTGAAACCCGGTCTGATTAAACTTTATAAGAACCTCCTGTTTTTCACTTTCTGTAGCCAGTTGGATATGACCAATCAGGATATCAGGATTTTTTAGAATCTGATCAAGAATATGAATGTAATGGGTAACCATTCTTTCCACAGATTGTTTTTTAAACAGACGAGTGCTGTATTCTACCGACAAACGGAGATTTTCAGTTTCATCTATAACCCAGCTAAGGTCGAACTTTGATGTATCCATTTCTAACTGCATTACGTTAAGTTGTAGTCCATCATGATCCGTTTGAAATTTCTCCATGTTCTGAAGAATGAACATTGTATCAAACAAAGGATTTCGATTTAACACACGTTGGAGCCCCAGTTTTTCGACCAATTCTTCAAATGGATATTCACTATGTTCTTGTGCAAGAAGCACCTCATTTTTCACCTGATTTAAAAATTCGCTAAATGATTGTCCAGCATTTGATTTATGACGTAGCGCCAGAGTATTGACAAACATGCCGACTACTTTTTCCGTGTCTGAGTGAGAACGCCCTGCAATCGGTGAACCAATCACAATATCATCCTGACCTGTATACTTATGCAGAAGAACATGATAGGCTGCCAGCATAGTCATGTAAAGAGTCACATCTGATTGAGAAGAAAAAAGTTTAATCCTTTCCGTAAACGCTCTACTAAAATCCATCTGCAGCAAATCACCGTCGAACTTCTGTACCTGTGGTCTCGAATAATCAGTATGCATATCCAGCACAGGAATTTCGCCTTCAAAACGTTTTTTCCAGAAAATCTCTTGACGCTTTAAGGAGTCAACTTGACTCTGTTGCCAAACCGCATAATCCTTATATTGGATAGTCGCCTCTTGAAGCTCCCGTCCGTGATAGAGATCATAGAACTCCTGAAGCAGTATATTTACAGATATTCCATCTGAAATGATGTGATGAAAATCAATCATGAGTATATGTGATTCAGCATTAATCTGTACTAACTGCGACCTTAATAGAGGAGCACAGCTTAAATCGAATGGTCGAATAAACTCTTTTTTAAGAGTATCAATATTTGGATCCTGCGCAATGACATGCACCAGCGGCCAATCCAAATTATTATGAATTTTTTGTACAAGCTGTTCTTCTTCGAAGTGGAATGATGTCCTTAAAATTTCATGTCGTTGAATTAGACAGTTTAATGATTCTTGAACCTTTTCAAGGTCCAGCTTTCCATCTACTTTTAACAGTATTGGAATATTATAATGAATTCCCTTTTCCTCCATCATCTGCAAAACATAAATTCGTTTCTGCGCAAAAGAAACAGGATAGTACTCTTTTTCGGTAGTACGCCTAATTGCCTCAAAAGAGCTTTGAGACTGCTCATCGATATGTTGAGCTAGCTTTTTAACTGTTGGGAAACTAAAAATTCGCTTCAGACTTACTTCTGTTCTCATAATTTTATGAATTCTGGCTGAAAGAATCGTAGCTTTAAGAGAGTGCCCTCCAAGTTCAAAAAAATTATCATTCAGGCTTACCTGCTCTACCTGCAAAATTTCCTTAAATATTTCGGCCAGCGCCTTCTCTGTATCCGTGACAGGTTCTACATAAAGCTTTGTTCCCTTATTTTTACTTCTTTCTGCGGGAAGCCTATTTTTATCCACTTTTCCATTTGGAGTAAGCGGAAGCTCCTCAAGATAGGAAAAATGAGTTGGAATCATGTAAGCTGGCAAGTGTTCTGCCAGATACTCGCGCAAAGAAGCTTCCAATACCTCTCCCTTCCAGACGATATAGGCACAAAGGTAAGAATGCCCCTGACTGTCTATTTTCATAGTGGCCGCCGCCTCGCGGACCGCTGGAAATTCTTTTAGTCGACTTTCAATTTCTCCAAGCTCAATCCGGTGACCCCTGACTTTCACTTGTTGGTCTATTCTTCCCAAGTACTCAAGGTTTCCATCTGGCATCCAGCGGACAAGATCCCCCGTCTTATAGATTTGATCGCCAGGCACGAAAGGATTCTCCACAAAACGCTCTTCTGTCAAGTCTGGTCGATTCAGATATCCGCGGGAGACTCCGTCTCCTCCAATAACCAGCTCTCCAGGAATCCCTTCCGGCTGAAGCTGACCACTAGGACTTAAAACATAAGCCGATGTATTACTGATTGGCTTCCCAATCGGCACCGTATGGAGGTTAATCATAGACTCAGTAACAGGACAAGCCGTGGCAAACACTGTTGTTTCGGTTGGTCCATATACGTGAATGAGCCTGTCT
>NZ_JBEUTW010000289.1:0-4140 GCF_040492675.1 Bacillus sp. AP50 | reverse complement strand
CCATTTATTGTAACGTTTAGATTTTGTCACATTTTATTATTTTTAAATACTTTTTAAAACGTTAAAATAGTGTTTCACTCGATTAATTATTATCTTGATATACCTTTAAAGAATTCATATGAAAAAGCATTGGCATACGCCAATGCTTTTTCATTATCTCTTTTGATTCGGTTTATGCGGTTCATTTGGAGTATATGGCTTATTTGGTTTATTTGGAGCCTCAGCCTTTTTCCAACTTACCGCTAACTCTGGACTTGTTTTTTCTTCACTACGCTCAAGTAATACTACTGCATTTTGAATAGTCGATGTACCTTTATGCGCAATCCCTTGTAATTTCGTTAAATTTCCTGATACTTTAAAGCTAAATCCACCAGCTGGTGTTTGTTTTGGAATTAAAATGCGGAACTTTTCTCCTACATTAAATTCTGTTTTTGTTTCGCCTTTTTCATTTGCAAATTTCACGCCCGCTGGTGCACCTGTTGCTTGTACTTTATACGTTCCGCTTTTTGCATTTGTTTCTACTGTATATAAACCTGTTTCAAAGAAATCATTTTTTAATACTGCTTCTTGTTCTTCTGTAGGAGTTACACTCATCGTAATTTCTTGTAACTCTTCACTAGCGCTTGCTTTTGCAACAATGTCTTTCGTTACTTTCTCTACATTTTTATTGCGGAAGTCTAAATCATTAATATCGATTTGTTTTAACGCATTCCACACTGCAAGCTGCGTTGCGTAATGTGCTTCTCTCCAATCAGAAACACCTAATTCTTGTGGACTCTTTTGTGGATATCCATTCAATAGTACACGGTATACGTTAATATCCACTTTCCCCATTTCCGGTAAATCTTGACCGCTTGGAGATTTCAAATCTACATTTAAGCAAAAAGCAATTTTGCCATCTGCCGTTTTAATAAGCTCTGTTCGAATTGGTTTCTTCTTTGACTTACTATAACTCCAATTCATTTCATACTTTGTATGGTCCATAACTTCTGCAAATGCTTTTTGAAGCGGGAATAACACAAATAAAACACTTAAAAACATAGCTAAAATCTTGAACGATTGCTTTATATTCATGTTTACAGCCCCTTATCACAAACTTAATACTAAGTAGTATTTATTTAGAAACTATTTTTATGCACAAAAAAAGAGTGCTTTTACGCACTCTTCTTTCTTACTTTAATCTTAGAAATCGAAGTTATCAGGATCCGGACCAACGCGGTGATTTTGATTTAACGCATCGATTTTTTCCATATCTTCTTTCGTTAATTCGAAATTAAATATATCGGCATTTGCAATAATGCGGTGTTCTTTCGTTGATTTTGGAATAGTGATTACTCCATTTTGAAGATCCCAACGTAAAATAACTTGCGCTGTTGTTTTACCGTGTTTCTCAGCAATTTCTTGTAATGTTTCATTATCTAATAATTGACCTTGCATAAGTGGTGACCATGCTTCCATTTGAATACCTTGTTCTTTACAGAAAGCTTGTAATTCTTTTTGTGTTAAACGAGGGTGGTATTCTACTTGGTTAATCATTGGTTTAATTTCTGCATCTTTCATTACATCTTGTAAGTGATGAATTTGGAAATTACTTACCCCAATTGCACGTACGCGTTTTTCTTTATAAAGTGTTTCTAACGCTCTCCACGTATCTTTATATTTCCCTTCTACAGGCCAATGAACAAGGTATAAATCTAAATAATCCAGCTCTAATTTTTTTAAGCTTTCTTCATATGCAGCAAGTGTCGTTTCATATCCTTGATCCGAATTCCACACTTTTGAAGTAATGAATAAATCTTCACGAGAAATGCCTGCTTCTTTTATACCCGCGCGAATTCCTTCACCTACAGCTTTTTCATTTCCGTAAATTGCAGCTGTATCAATGCTGCGGTATCCTGCTTTAATCGCCGATTTCACTGCTTCTACAAGTTCTGGTCCATCCTCTACTTTAAATACACCTAAACCGAACCAAGGCATTTCTACACCATTATTTAATACTGTTTTACTTTGTAAGTTTTTCATTTTATTTTCTCTCCTTTTATTTTACTTGATCTCTTTTTTCTAATGTCATACTCCACGCAGTTAAAACAACAGCACCTACTACCATAATTCCACCTACCCAAGCCGTATGAATTAATCCTAACGAGTTCGTTACAATACCGCCCAAGTAAGCACCAAGAGCAATTCCTGCGTTAAATGCTGCAATGTTAATCGCCGATGCTACATCAACAGCGCTAGGTACAAACCTCTCAGCTAATATAACAACATACACTTGTAGCCCTGGAACATTCATAAATGCGAATAGTCCCATGAAAATAATTGTGATGAATCCAGCGACTTTAAATGGCGCTGTAAATGTTAAAACAAATAATACAATCGCTTGAATAAAGAACATGTAAAATAACGCTCGAATCGGATTATGATTTGATAATTTTCCCCCGACCATATTCCCAATCGCAATTGCAATTCCGTATACTAACAAAATAATTGTAACGGTACTTGCTTTAAATCCTGTTACTTCTTGTAATAACGGAGATAAATACGTAAATGTTACGAACGTTCCCCCGTATCCTAATGCAGTAATAATAAATAAAAGTAACAGTCTTCCATTCGTAATCAGCTTAAATTGATCGCGAAATGATACAGACGTACCTTTTTTTAAATTAGAAGGAATTAGCATACTATTGGCGATTAAAGCAACGATTCCAATGGCCACAATAACAATAAACGAGGCCCTCCAGCCAAATTGTTGACCGATAAATGTTCCAATTGGTACACCTGTAATAGTCGCAACAGTTAAACCAGTAAACATAAATGCTATTGCACTTGCACGTTTATTCTCAGGTACAAGCGCAGCCGCAATTGTAGATCCAATTGACATAAAAACACCATGCGCAAATGCAGATACAACCCTCGCAATAAGTAACACAGTAAAACTTGTTGCTACCGCCGCAATTCCATTACCAATAATGAAAATAATCATAATCCACATTAATAACGTCTTTCGCGACATACTAGCTGTTAATGACGTTAATACTGGAGCACCAAACGCTACTCCTAATGCATATAAAGAAACAGTTAACCCCGCTGTTGTAACAGAAACATGTAAATCCTCTGAGATAGATGGTAATAAGCCGACACTAATAAATTCAGTTGTACCAATTCCAAACGCACTAATTGCTAGTGCTAATAAAGCAAACATACTTCTCCGATTCGTCTGCATAACCGAAGAAGATACTGTATATGAATTCAATTGAACTCCTCCTTAATGCGAGAAATCCAATCATAATAGTATGATAAAAAGGCCTTTTTATCTTCTACAAAAATAACTTTACTGTTGATATACGCTATTATGAATGGCTTTACTCTTTTTTTGAAGAACGCACTTAAAAGTACGATAGGTACCTAAAAGTAACATAGGCACTTTTTAGTACCGTACTACTCATTTCCCTCTTACGTATGCTATTATGGAACATATTCAACATGATAAAAAGTACGTACTTTAAAGTGCTATAGGCACTTTTTAGTAACATTTAATTATTTAGCTTCTTTTGTTGGAGAACTTAAATCTACATTCATCAAAGGAGATTTTTATATGAAGAAATACAATATTCCCGTTGAAGCGACTTTAGAGGTTATCGGTGGAAAATGGAAGGTTGTTATCCTTTGTCATCTAACGAAAGGCACAAAAAGAACGAGTGAACTAAAACGTTTAATGCCTGGGATTACACAAAAAATGTTAACTCAGCAATTACGTGAATTAGAAGACGATGGGGTTATTCAAAGAAAGGTATACAATCAAGTACCACCAAAAGTAGAATATTCACTTACAGAATACGGTTGGTCTTTAGAGTCCATTCTTGATTCTCTTTGTACTTGGGGCGAATGCCATCTTGAAAAAAGCGGTAACACATCGATGCTAATTGTAGAAGGTGAATAATAGGAAAAAGGAAAAAACGAACATGAATTTGTTCATTTTTTCCTTTTTTTCTTTATATGTATATACATTTCTAACTGGAACAAAATATTTTATACGCTTTCATACCTTGTCAGCACTACGTTATACACTCAATATCAAATAATTAGGAATCATTTTTATGTTAACATAGGTGTATATAGTATATAATATAGGATATATAT
>NZ_JBEUTW010000288.1:0-10526 GCF_040492675.1 Bacillus sp. AP50 | reverse complement strand
ATGTCATACTTTTCTTTCATTTGACCCTTTATTTCTAATTTTGTATACTTCCCTCTAGTTATATATTTTCGATACGGAACAACTTCATATAGATGGGAGGAATTTTTCATGCTTCGTTATTCTCTTTTAGTTTTATCAGGAGCGTGTAGTTATGGAATTTTAGCTATTTTTGTTAAGCTTGCATATGCAGAAGGATTTTCACTTGGAGAGGTAATTGGCAGCCAATATTTGTTCGGTTGGATTATTTTGCTTGCTATTACACTTCTATTTTCTAGACATCGCGTTCCTTTAAAGCAAGCATTACTTTTATTCGTTGCAGGAACATCTGCAAGTTTTACCGGAATTTTTTATTATGCTTCATTAAAAACTGTACCAGCTTCTATTGCAATTATTCTTTTATTCCAATTCGTTTGGGTCGGAATTATCATTGAAGCAGTCGCAACAAAAACATTACCTTCAAGAGAAAAAGTTATTTCTGTTATTTTCTTACTTGTAGGGACATTTTTATCAAGTGGTTTACTTGAACAATCAGTAGGTGCTTTCGATACGACTGGGGTCATTTTAGGTTTATTATCTGCTGTTACATTCGCAACATACATTTTCGTAAGCGGAAAAGTTGCTGTTGAAGTACCTTCATTACCGCGCGGTGTTCTCTTAATGACTGGTGCTTTAACTTTAGTCATGATTGTATTCCCACCAACATTTATTTTTAATGGTGCCATTTCTCAAGGTCTTTGGAAATACGGTTTAGGATTAGGAACATTTAGTATCGTTATTCCATCTATTGCCTTTACAATCGGGATTCCAAAAATCGGTTCTGGCTTAGCGACTATTCTTGGTGCAGCGGAACTACCAGTTACAACAATTATGTCAGTATTCGTTTTAAAAGAGGCTGTACTATCTTCACAATGGTTCGGTGTATCACTTATATTAATTGGGATTGCAATCCCGCAAATTGCATACGCAATGCGTGGACGTTATCGTAAACATCATACGCATAAAAAAGTCGCAGCATAAAGTGAAACTTTAATTGGTTGAACCAATCGGGCTTTTATGGGATAAACGAGAGAGGATTTTCATTTGAGAATCCTCTCTTTTATTGTTGTATACTTATGATAAATATTTTGCTGAAGAAAGAAGGCATACTACATGGTATCTATTTCAAATCAACTAAAAGAAAAACTTATTTCCATCCGTCGACATTTACATGAGTATCCAGAACTATCATATGAAGAGTTCGAAACAACAAAAGCAATAAAAAATTGGTTAGAAGAAAAAAACATTACTATCATTGATTCCAATTTAGAAACAGGAATTATCGCTGAAGTGTCTGGTAATAAAAACGGACCAATTGTAGCAGTTCGTGCTGATATTGATGCCCTTCCTATTCAAGAAGAAACACATTTGTCCTATGCATCTAAAGTACGAGGGAAAATGCATGCTTGTGGACACGATTTTCATACAGCTGCTATTTTAGGTACTGCTTTCTTATTAAAAGAAAGAGAATCTTCCCTAAATGGAACGGTTCGCTTCATATTCCAACCAGCTGAAGAAAGTAGTAATGGCGCTTGCAAAGTTATTGATGCTGGACATTTACGTAATGTGCAAGCGATTTTCGGCATGCATAATAAACCTGATTTACCAATAGGTACAATTGGCATTAAAGATGGTCCACTGATGGCCGGAGTTGATCGATTTGAAATTGAAATTCACGGAGTTGGTACACACGCGGCTGTACCAGATGCTGGAGTAGATCCTATTGTCGCATCCTCTCAAATTGTGATGGCACTGCAAACAATTGTAAGCCGAAATATAAGTTCATCTCATAATGCAGTTGTTAGTGTTACAAATATTCATGCAGGAAATACGTGGAACGTGATTCCTGAAAAAGCTACGTTAGAAGGAACGATTCGCACATTCCAAGCTGAAACACGTGAAAAGATTCCAGCACTCATGGAGCGTATTATTAAAGGTGTATCTGATGCATTAGGTGTAAAAACGAAATTCCGTTTTTATTCAGGTCCTCCTGCTGTTCACAACGATAAAGCTCTTACAGACTTATCTACTCAAGTTGCCACAAAGATGAATCTTAATATCATCTCGCCTAGTCCGTCAATGGCTGGAGAAGATTTCTCATTTTACCAACAGGAAATACCAGGTTCATTCGTCTTTATGGGAACGAGCGGTACACATGAATGGCATCATCCTGCTTTTACAATTAATGAAGAGGCACTGCCTATAAGTGCAGAATACTTTGCTTTACTAGCCGAAAGAGCACTTAAACAATTCTCATAAAAAAAGCCGTTCAAAGTGCATCTCAGCACCCTGAACGGCTTTTCTTATTAAGTTAAATCACGTTTTAAAAACACAGTATATGAAATACATAAAAATACGAACAAATAAAGTAACAACATACATGATGCAAACGGGAATGTTACTCCATCAATAAAACTTCCATTCTTTGAAATACTATATAAATCTGTGTTTGCTGGCAATAAATATTTCGCCCAGTTATATCTAGTGGCTGCTAATAGCGCAATATTGCCTGATAAAGCAAGGAATAGTGAAATACCAATTGCACCTCCACTAGATCTTGTTAACACAGAAATCATAAATGCAAACGATGCGTACACAACCGTTGGTAACCACGATAAAACATAATATTTACTTGCTTCTACAAAAATGTTTTGTTTTATTATATTTCCATCTTGGAAAATAAACTCACTCCATGCAGGCTGTTGGAATTTATAAATAACAAGTCCACATAAAGCGGAGAAGATCATATTAAATATAAATAATAAAGCTGCAAATATAACAATTGCTAAAAATTTTGCTGTTAAAATTTTAAAGCGACTCGCTGGTCGTATCGTTAAAAATTTATATGTTCCCCAGCTATATTCATTCGCAAAAATTGTACTTGCATACACGAGGATAAATGGGAGCAAAATTGGAAATACGATAAAACCTGTATCTCTCATGAAAGAAAGTGGAGAACTGCTTGCCGGTGCTGTATCCGTATCTAAATGCTTCATCTTAAGCTGGTATTCTTTTACAAGCTCATCCCCTGATTTTTCTGCTAAAATAGCTTCTTTTTTCATGCCAAGCTTTTTCTCAATTTCTACAGTTCGTTCTGTATAATCTACTTTCCATCCTTTTGTTTCCGGTTCAAAATACTTTACCGTAACCCATCCTAATCCGATTATTAATACTGCAATAACTGCAAATGGAATAATCGTTCGCTTCCGCTTAAATATTTTATACAGTTCGTTATATACTAAATTAAACAATATCTTTTCCCCCTGTTAATTCTAAAAATTGCTCTTCTAACGTTTTTCTTTCTTCATATACACGATACACTTGAATATTTTTCTCAAGCAATGTACGAATAACATTTGGGATTTCTTCATCTTTTACATTAATAAGTAATTCATTATCTTTTACTAAAACATCATGCCCTAATATTTCTGCTGCTTTATTCGCATCATCTACACGTATACGGATCGTCTCCATCTCTTCGCTTTGGCTATGCTGAATATTTTGCGTAGCCACATATTCCCCGTGCTGAATAATGATAACTCTGTCACACATTAATTCAACTTCTGAAAGTAAGTGACTTGATACAAGTACAGCTTTTCCTTGTTCATGTGCAATTTTTTTTATGTACATTCTCATTTCATGTATTCCACTAGGGTCTAATCCATTTGTCGGTTCATCTAGTATCAACACGTCTGGATCGTGAATAAGTGCCTGAGCGATTCCTAAACGTTGTCTCATGCCGAGTGAATACGCTTTTACTTTACGATCAATTACTTGTCCCATCCCTAACAATTTCACTACTTCATCGATGCGTTCTTCGGTCACATTACCATTCATTCGTCCGAAATATGTTAAATTTTCATAGCCGCTCAAAAAAGGATAAAATTCAGGTGTCTCAATTACCGCTCCAATTTTCGCAGCTGTTTTTTCGAATTGCTGTTTCACAGATTGACCATCAATCCATACTTCACCTTCTGTCATACGGATCATACCAACCATCATTCTCATTAAAGTCGTTTTTCCAGCACCGTTTGGTCCGAGTAAACCGACAACCTCGCCTTTTTTCACTTCAAAACTAATATTTTGTACAAGTATCTTTGATCCGATTTGCTTCGTTAACCGATCGACTTTTACAATTGATTGTTCATTTGTCATTCTATACAACCTTTCCTTCCCATTCTTTGTCAGGTCTTTTCACTGTAACATGATTATTTTTATGTGTAAAATAGAAAAAAGCATGATTTCTCATGCCCTTTCTTTAAACCGCAACGAATTTCCATCTTTTAAATTTCGAACAAATCGATAACATTGCATCATCGATATTAAAACGACAGTCATCATAATTACACTAATAATTACAACTGCATATATTGTAATTGGCGCACTATTTATTCCTTGTATCCCTGCGACTTTCATAAAGATAACCGTGAATAATTTCAAAAATAGCATCCCATTAATTAATCCAAAAACAAATGCTGCTCCATAAATGAATAATTGCTCCTGACATAATACACATAGTACCTCTTTTCTTTTCATATTTTCTTCTACATAAGATATAAACTCCTCCCTCCTCACATGCAAAAGGGAGTACATCATTTTATATGTAGTAAAAATACATATGAAAATTAGTACAATAAAAAGTGTGTAAAAGTACATTTGAAATACAAATGCATTCCCTACTTTCAAAATAGCTCCTTCATTAAATTGTAACGATATCATAAAAAACAAAATCATAGTACTCATAGCAATCCACATAAATTGCTTCATCCTTTTGGTGGCAAATGTTATAATATTTTTTCTCGCTAACCGACATAAAGACATAAAATTCTTCCCCTACCTTATTACATACGCATTCTATACTACTAGTGTATAAAAATATGACATTTTAAACATCGCACTACAATCGGAATTTCTTCTAAGTCTTTAGTCCTAGAAAACGAAATGATAAAAAATCACATTTAGAATATAATTGTAAAAAGGAGGAGGTTGCATGCGTATAAAATTACTATCAATCTTGTGTTTATTATTACTCACAAGTTGTAGCCAAATAAAAAACAATGAAGTTGCCATTGTTGAGCCATACAAATTAACAAAAGAGCAAGCTTCTATTTTACAAATGACTCCTTTTCAAGAAGGAAATAGCATATTTTATAACGTTACACTTAAAAATGATAAAGATGAAATAAATGCTACAATTGATTATTATAACAATGGTAAGAAAACAAAAGAAATTGCTAATATAGCTACCTCACATTTTTCAAAAAAGAAAGTAAAGCTTTCTTTTTTACCACCACATTTCCAATTTGATAAAGATATACAAGAAAAAAGGCAGTGGTATCTGAATATTGAAGGTGGTTCAACACTTGTTCCTGAAGAAGCGCCACCAAGCGTAAATAGCTCTGCAACTACTACAATCCAATCTATAAAAAATTTAAAATACAATCAAAAAACAACTTTAGCTGCTGTAATCCAAACCAGTAAAGAAACTGTAAGCGCCCCTACAATTGACGAAGAAAAGGGTATTGATTTACTCTTAAAAGAAAATGAACACGTTTATCTATTTAGTATCGAGCTAAAAAAAGAACAATAAAGCGGAAATGCAACTTAAGTTGCATTTCCGCTTTATTGTTTAATAAGGTGTACTTTTATGGATTTGAATCAAATCCATTTTCTGTTACTACTATTACTCATCTTCTACTTCTATTCTTTTCTTCTCTCTTGCAATTTTTAAAAACTCTAGCAGCTCTGGATTACTATTCATTTTTTTGTAAGCCACTGACATTTCTGCAACGAAATTAGAATCATATAACTCTTTATATACAACTTCTGTTTTATATAACTTATTTGCCGACACGGGTATTACTGTAATTCCAATCCCTGCTGCTACAAGCCCCATAACTGTTTGATACTCTGTTGCTTCTTGTACAATACGTGGACTAAATCCAACTTCTCTACAAAGAGATAAAATTGTATCATACAAAGCTGGCCATACTGGTCTCGTAATAAATACAAACGGCTCATCTCGTAAATCTTCTATATGTATTTCATCTTTCTCTGCAAGTGGATGTGCCTTTGGTAAACACAAAGTGCAAGATAACCTTTGAATTGGCTCTAATTCTAATAATTGCGTTGGAATTGGTGGACGTAAAAAGCCAATATCGATACGGTTATCATGAAGTGCATGAACTTGATCTGGTGTTGACAATTCATGTAATGCAACAGACACTCTCGGAAATTTCTTTCTATATTCCCTAACAATTGATGGTAAAATATCATATATCGCCGCACCTACAAAACCAATTGAAAGTGATCCTACTTCTCCCCTTTGCGCACTTTGTGCAACTTCTACTGCTTTTTCAATTTGTTCAAACGCTTTTTTTACTTCTTTTAAAAACATTTCTCCTGCTTCTGTTAGTTCAACCTTTCTTTTCGTTCTTGAAAATAATGTAACTCCCATTTCTTTTTCTAATTGCTGTATTTGTTGACTAAGTGGTGGTTGTGTCATTTGTAAACGAGCAGCCGCCCGTCCAAAGTGTAACTCTTCTGCCACAACAACAAAATATTGCAAATGCCGTAATTCCATTTTTGGACACCCTTTTCACTTTCGATTAATATGTCTTATATATTAATAACATACAATTTATATATTAGACAAATATTTTGAATGAACGTATAGTAGAAATTGTTAATTCTTTTTTACAATTTTTATGTAACAAAAGAAAGAGGTGGTTACTGTATGAAATGGTGGAAGTTAAGCGGACAAATTTTATTACTATTTTGTTTCGCTTGGACAGGTGAATGGATTGCAAAACAGGCACACCTCCCAGTTCCAGGAAGTATAATCGGTATTTTCTTATTATTAATTTCATTAAAATTTAACCTAGTTAAAAAAGAATGGATACAGGACGGAGCAGATTTTTTATTAAAAGAACTTATTTTATTTTTCATCCCTTCTGCAGTCGCTGTCATACGTTACAGAGATACACTAACACAATATGGAATCGATCTCATTTTAATTATTATGATTAGCACTCTTTGCGTTACCTTAGTTACAGGACTTTTAACAGAATTGCTACTAAAGCGGAAAGGATCAACGCAATGATCGGATTTCTTTGTTTACTATTAACACTATTCACATATTGGCTATCAAAAAAAATGTATCAACGCTGGAATTGGAGTCTACTTTCTCCTCTTCTCGTCTGTCCCATTATTTTAATTGCTTTATTGCTCGGATTAGATACACCTTATGAAACATATGAATCTGGTGGTCATTGGTTAACTGAATTATTAAAACCCGCAACAGTTGCTTTTGCATGGCCAATCTATAAATACTTTGATTTATTAAAGAAACATGGAATGGCTATCTTACTTAATGTCATTGTCGGTTCGTTTTTATCAGTCATTACTTCAGCACTACTAGCAAATTATTTTCAAATTGATTCATCACTAGAACATAGTTTAGCGCCACATATCGTAACAACACCAATCGCAATGGCTATTTCAGAAATGATTGGTGGCATGTCACAATTAACTGCTGTATTTGTCGTTTTAACTGCCTTAACAGGAGCATTGCTCGGTCCTTCTCTCATACGTATTTGCCGTATTAAAACAGCAATCGCAAAAGGTATTATGTTAGGAACAAGCGCAAATGGAACCGGTACATCAAAAGCATTCGAAATCGGTCCTGTGGAAGGAACAATTGCAAGTTTATCTATGCTTTTAACAGCAGGCGCTAGTTTAGTTATCGTTCCGCTTTTCTTGTCTTGGATACATTAAAGAAGCAAGTATTTACATACTTGCTTCTTTATCTATATATTGGCACAGCAATTCATAATCCTCTGGAAAAGCTAAACACAATTGTTCAACTTCATGTATCCCTTTCCAAGCAATTTCATGTATTAACTCATCAGGATCTTGGATTTTCATATTACCGCCTATTTGTTTAACAAAATAATAATGGACATACACTGGAACACCGTATGTAATACCCTCTTTTTCATATATTTTATTTACAACTTCCACATTGTAACCTGTTTCTTCCCAAACTTCCCTAATACAACATTCTTCTAGTGTCTCCCCCTTTTCAAGTCCTCCACTTGGGACAGACCACCTTTTTTCTTCTCCCTCTTTGCCCTGCAGTACCATTAAAACTTCCTTTCTTTCATTTACACATACCGCTGCACTACCTATCCATCTCTCCATAAACATCCCTCCCCTACTAAAATTCGCCTTCTTTATTATTTTCCCCTTGAAAAAAGAGGAAAATAATAAAACAATGACGAAAAGTTACATCAACTTCATAGACAATCCCTTCTTAGAAATTAAAACTGGAAGGATGAAAATATGATTTCTAATTATGTTGTGGAATGTGTCTTTTGTGAAGAAAATCGAAAACCTCGCCAAGCTATTGTCACAGTTCCCGCCACTACTCAGCTACTAGCCCTTGAAAAAGTGCGCGCGGAATGCAAACGTCGCTTCGGAAAAACTGTATTATTGCAAACAGAAATTAAAGAAGAAATAATTTTCGAACAAAAAGAAAGCTGACCATAAATTGGTCAGCTTTCATATCCGATCATATTTTCACATGAAGATTAGGGGCATCCTCTTTAAGGATCGGGATTTTTCCATTATGTACGTTCCATAATGGTCATCGAACAATATATTTCTATACAATTAAATATTGAATAGAATAGGGCAAAACTTGTTCGCATTTTTAGAAAAGGGATAGGGATATAATTCAAGTAGTACTTCGAATACTCGAACTTTACACTCATAATATTAAAGCAAATCCTTTTATATGGGAAATATGAATTACCTATATAATTCATTCGTAAAATATATTAATAGTTTGCTATATTAATTTTATCTCGCTATTTGTAAGCAGTAACCCCCTACTGATTATAATTTCACTTTATTCCATCAATAGCATACACCCAGCTAAAACCGGTGTCATAATCATCGAAAACCTCAAAAGCGTTCGCGGTGCATAATTTGTAAACTTCGCGCCAATGTATGCCCCTAACATGGTCCCAATCAATACTTGCAATAACAATATATAATCTAAATATCCTTCCGAACTATATCCTAGCCCGCCTCCAATTGCAATCGGTAATATAACAAGCATTGTTGTCCCTACAGATTGCTGAATCGTTAGTCTCAATAGAACCATTAATCCAAGCTGAATAAACGGTGCAGAACCAATCCCAAATGAACCAGCCATCATTCCAGTAACTAATCCAAGGCATATACATTTCAACAAGTAGTTCATGGAAAACTCTTTATGCTTATATAAAGATGACTGTTCTTTGTTTTGGAACATAATTAATTTAATAAACATAAAAATTGCCGATAAAAATAACATCCCAGCTGTAAACCAATGAAGAAGATGTGCTGGTATAAGTGAACCAAATTTAGAACCAATATAAGAGCCAATTGCGCCAAATCCTCCAACAATCCCGCCTATAATAAATGCAACATTGCCTTCACGGTAATGACTGACAACACCTGATAATGTCGTAAATGCCATTGCAGTTAAAGATGTTGCAAGAGCAACATGAATAGGAATATGGAATACTAAAGTGAGTATCGCGATAATAAACCCAGCTCCTCCAGCTCCAACAAATCCTAATAAAATACCCATTACTAACATTGTTATAATAATTGCCACAGACTTTCCCTCCAGTAACACAATTATCCATCATATTTATCCTTACATACAAATAAAAAGCATCCTAGATGGATGCTTTTTATTTCAATGATATGTACTTAATCTTGATTAATCAAAATAACTGCTGGACCAGCGACCACCACTCCAGCTACTTCTATCTTTTCAAATTCCTTTACTGTAATAGAGATAACTCCTTCTCTTTCCATCAATTCTTTACTCAGGACATCAGTCGGGATTGCTTTCACCGTCTTACCTCCTTTTCATTTATACAATATGATAAAGTGAAACTTTAATGAGTGGGGTTTTTGTCCGTACTTATTAATTATTACCCCTCACCAATCGGACTAATAATCACCCAATGCATCTATATATATGCATCACCTCCGCTTTCATTCCTTATTCCACTCAAAAACCTTCTCCCCCTTCCGTGACATATTGAAAAATAAAAAAGAAGCTATAACATATAGCTTCCCTCTACGTTTCTTTAATCTTTATGCACCGTATATTCCATGACTTTTCCATCTCTATCAAATTGGAAAACAAGCTGTTCGCTATCTATTGGAATAAAGCCACGTTCAGTCCCAAGATAATACAAAGTGGTAACTCCTTCTTCCCCACTTCTCGTTTCCGTTGGAGCTCCTAACAATTGTATAATTTCTTCATTTGATTTCCCTATTAATTTATATTTTTGTAATAGATCATCTACCATATATACCCGCTTATCTGCATGATTTAACCATCTATTTTGATTAAACTTTGATGTATATTCATTTACACTTAGTTGTACAGTGCACACTATTAATGGTATGAGTGCTACTATTAA
>NZ_JBEUTW010000287.1:0-6226 GCF_040492675.1 Bacillus sp. AP50 | reverse complement strand
TCATATGGTTGTACGTGTGCAGGTTCTCCATAATATTATGGTCAGCGAAATCCGCTAGAGTGTACACCTGTCCTTGATATGCGTACTGTTTCTGCATATCCCAACGGTTACGGCGATGCAGGTTATGTGCTTTACCACGGTCAAGCGATGTGTTGTAAAGCTTGTCAGTAAGCGCAGTAGCTTCCTTATTACTCATACCACGGTTGGTTAACATCGCCTCTAATGATTCACGGGTAGTACCCTGTAAACGCCCATGCAGACCAGAATGGATTTCTTTCTGGGTACGCAGGAACTCATGGCCTAATGATTCAACGGTACGATTTCCCTTAATTAAATCAGGGAAACGTCTTGCTAAATCAGAGCCGAACCAGCGAGCAATCTCATCCAATGGAATACCACGGCGAGTACCAGCAATAACAGCGTTGTAATCCCAACGTAATGGGCTGTACACTTGACGAGCTTGTAATTCATCAGCACCACGAACACCAGTACGCTTCATTGCTTGCATATGCTCTCAACGTACTCTCTTACTACTCGTTTGATACCATCATTAGGAGCAACACGATTCAATGCAGCATCAAGGTTGAACTTATTACCTGCTGCAATCGCATCATCCTCTAAGGCTTGCACACGCATCAGCGTAGTACTGAAGTCACGTTGAGCAGCACGTTCTGCACGGTTCTGAGCAGCACGTTGCAATGGATTAAATTGGGATAGACGACTACCACCGCCGTAGTACTCACGCACTACATCACCTAAGGTTTCATCCAGAATATGCAGAGAGGTTTCACCACGGCGTTTATGCGTCACAGCACGAGCGATAACAGTATCATAATTATCATGCACAGGGTCAGCTAACAGACGCTCACCAATGAGCTCACGTGTTTGTGTATCAGGAACGAAATCGCTGTACACTTTTAGTTCATCACGAGAACTCAGAGAATCACGTACGTCTTTATATAACGCCTTAGCACGAGCCCATGCACCCTCTGTGTTTGTGTTCTCGAACTCACGTACAGGCACATGCGCTACACCATCGTCTGTATGAACCTCTAGCGTATCTGTGTGCTTCACAGCACCACCAGCAGGGTCAGTACGCGGGGAGGTCATACCAGAGCTACCTTGTACCTCCTGCGCTGATACACGAATTGTAGTATCCTCACGAGGAGTTCTGGCTTGCTGTTGGGCTTGAATCCGCATGTACGAACTTGCAGTCTCACGAAATTCTTTCGGGGATTGCAGACGGGATTTCTGAATATCTTCAGTCGTTGCACCTAAGGATTCCAGAATATCCTCACGCTGGGCTCCTGTGGCCTTTTTAAGCGTGTTCTGACTGTACTGAATACCCTTGGTAGCCTCAGGGCTTAAACCGCCTCCTGAGGGCTGTACGGGGGCTTCCTGCACGGGTACAGAATTTATGCTGTTGTCAATTTTCTCAGAAAAAGAAGTGCTGCCCTTAGTGATAGTACCAGAGGTAATCTCTTCACCTGACTTCAGGCTCTTGATTTTAGACGCTCTTGCACCTACACCAAACGCAGCACCAGCCCCAACAAAGAACATGTCTAAAAGCTTTTGGTTCTCGGAGCGCATGTCATAGCCTTGAGTGCTAGCAGTAGTTATACCCGCAGCACCAACGCCTACACTAAATGCAGCAGCACGAGATACTTGATACGCCTTAGGAACAGCAGCACCGCCGACACCCATCAACGCAGTTACATCAATTGTTTCACCTATAAACGAAGTTACAGGGTTATCAGCCTGAGCCTGACGGCGTAAGCGTTCAGAGAACACTCGTTGCAGTCTGTGATTCATTTGCTCGGAGCTACGAGCCTCCATAAGGAATGAACGTTCCTCAGGACTAATATCAGGTAATTCTTTCTGAACACGTTCGCCTAAATCATCTAGTACATTGTATCCTTGTTGGCGTTCAAAGCCACGGGATTGCTCCTCCCATGCGTCAATAACCTGACGAGCCATAGGGAACATACTAGCCCCAAGCGATTCCATACGTGTAGCACGGATACGCTCAGGGTCTGATTCAAACAACGGAGTGTACGCACCTACAGTACCAGACTTAGTGTCAGTAATGAGTGCTTGAGCATCTTGTTTGTACGTACTGGCGGCTTTCTGTACCTTAGCACTAGCCTGTACATTCGGCATCGGTGCACTAGGGATAGCTACACCGAGACGTTCCTGTCCAGATTGTACAGGGTTGAAAGCGCCTTGTGCACTTTCGGGTACGGTTAAATCCGCCATAGTTCCTCCTAACGAGAGAGTTCACGAGAGATGGACTGAATGTTCATTTTACGGTCATCAGCCTCAGCTTTAATTTCAGCAGCACGGGTATTGGATACACCGCGTTTCAACTCTGCTTGGAGTTTATCCAATGCAGCACTTTCATTATCAATCTCTTGACGGAGAATATCTTTTCGAGATAACTTCCCTGAAGAGCGAGTACTAGAGGTACTTTGAGCACTTGGTGCACTCTGAGCTAATGGTGAGTTCCGTACAGGAGCCTTACCACGTTGAATATCCAACACAGGTGCAGGGGTAGCTTGGCGCCTAGTACGCTTAGCTTCACGTTGAACATACGCCTTAGCCTCAGCAGCACGTTTATCCAAGTCAGCCAAACGGCGTTTAGCATCACTATCATTCACTACGTTAGCAGCACCAGAGAACGCACTTGTTGTACCGCCATAGGACGGCGTACGAAGAGCAGTAAGGTACTTAGCGTACTCTTCACTGAACTCAGATTCAGGTACATACACAGTACGGCGATGTGAGCCATCACGTTCTAACAACTCCAAACGCACACCACCAGCATTGTGTGAGCCATCAATGAACACACGCTCTGGGTCGCCCTCCCCGTACTTACGTTGTAAACGAGTAAGCACAGCACCAACCTCAGTATTAGACTTCGTACCGCCAATACTACGCAGGCGTTCACTCAGTTTCGTACTAATACTATAGGTACTGTACTCAGTCTCGCCTACATTACCACGAGAGCGTAACACAGTCATAGCATCTTCTTTAGTCCCTACGTTCACACCACTTAAGGCGAGGGTAGGAGCTTCAGAGCTCAATATATTCTTGGCATACGCCATAGCACGAGAGCCGACAGCTTCTTCAGCAGGACTACGCCAACCTACGAGCATATGACCAGCACGGAAAGGAGACTTGAATTGACTAGCATCCATACTCTTAGACACCTGTACAATGTTATCTTGACGTACTGAGCCAGATGTGTCATCCCATTGCTTTTTACGACCGATAAGGTCACGCAACTGGATGTTTGGATTCTGGCGGAGTACATTACTGATAAAGGCAGCATCCTTAGTACCTAATGTACCTAGAAGTGCTTCTTGGAATGCAGGGTTGTTTGCACTAAGTGCGTACATACTCTTGAATGAATTGAATGCCTCAGAAGCCGTCACGTTGTTACTGGCTTGGTCAAAGGATTCAGGAGACGAGTACGAGAACGCCATACTAATCTCAGAAGCCAGTAGCTTACCGCCACGCTCCCACAAATCAGGACTGGTATTCTGATATGCAAGGTTCAACATCTGTGTACCAGCTTGGGCACGATTACCACCGAAAGCCTGTAAGGCATTCTGCTCTTGTGCATTAATCCATTGAGTACCCTGACCAGAGGCAAGGGCTTGAGTGTACGTAACACCTACTAATGCAAGAGGGTCACTTGAAATCTTCTGCTGTTGTGCAGCACTCAAATCCATCAATGAAGAAACACGGTCAATAATCTGACGAGCATTAGCGGTACTAATTGTACCTGCTTCTGCCTCAGCAAGAGCTTGGTTAACGAGCGCCTGCGCATCAGGAACTGTGAACTCAGTACCGCTACGGATACGGAACTCAATGTCCTGCAAAGCAATCTGAGACTTCACGCCGTTCTCATTACGAACATCGTCACGCATCTTACTTACTTGAATCTGCACATCTGCCATATCCTCAGGCGAAATAATATCCTGAAGCTCATTCACAGGGAGATTAGCTAAGAACTGATACGCTTGAACATCCGCAGGGTTTTGTGCATCAAAGCCAGCACCGATTGTACCGAGTAAGGTACTCATACGCTTGGATACATCGGCACGTGCGTTCTTGTAGTTACCTTGTTGGTACTCCAGAGCAAGGTTCTGATTGAACATATCACGAATAGCATTCAGAGCACCTGATGTATTACCAGCGCTTGCTGCTGCTACTAAAGCATTACGTGTACCAACCGCAGTATTAGCGATGTTGTTACCGTACTGCATTTCGTTGTACTGTTTATTAGATGTAGCCTCAGCTTTCATCATAATATCCAGATTGTTTAAAGCAGATTCACGGAGAATATCCTTGTACTCATCCGTGAGTGCATCATCATTGGTTAACTGCGTATTGATGTCTTGGAGGGTCTGCATGTGAATACGCTTGAGGTCTTCCTCAGACGCACCAGCGAACTTAGCATCCTTATAGGATTGTGCATGCTCCGCTAATCGTACCTGTTGGTACTGCAAACCTTGTTCATACGCCACACCAATACGATAACCGTATCGCTCCCCAGCAGGGAGCTCTGATTGAATCTGGTCAGCCTGAGCATCTAAGCGTCCACGCATAATACTGGACTTCAGATTATCCTCAAGCTTCTTGTTCATAGCATTAGCTAATGTTGGGAGGTTCTTCTGAAAGAACGTGTTAGTTTCCCCGAAGTAATCCACGTTTACACCATCGTGAACTCCGCGTACTGCGGGGTTGAATGATACAGAACCTGTGCGGAGTTCAGGTAGTTTAATAACAGTATCCATAGTTTCCTTATACGCCTAAGCGTGTACTAAAGCGTAGGCCTGTACCTACGTTAGACCCAGGAGCGGCTATACCGTACTGAGTGCTACCAATAGAACCCAGACCTAAGCCTGAGTTCGTACTCTGTGTAGCAGGGGTTGCTGCTGTCTTACGAGATTTAAAATCTTCAAATCCAGTACTAAGCGCTGTGAACATACCGCCCATATCGAGACTAGGGATTTGTACAGCAGTTGTGCTTGCACCCTGTGTCTGATTGATAGCGTTGTTTATAATTGCTCGACCTTGGTCACGGTTATCCGCAGCCTCAGTCAGGTAGTTCTGCATAGTACGGGCACTCGCAGCTTCTGCTTGTTGACTGTAATTCTGTTGGACTTGCTGGTATGAAGCACCCGCCATACCCACAGCCGCTAATTGAGCAGCCGTGGTACTCTGGACGGATTTCTTCTGGCCTTGAATATCATATAAAGCACCAGCAGTCTGTTGCTGGATTACAGTCAGTTGTCGTGCATTATCGGCCAATGCACTAGCCATTTCTCGGAATACAATATTGTTACGTTGTTGAACAAGCTGGTACTCTTTCTTAGCCTGCTTGTTCGCCATGTTCAGGCTGTACATATCCGCGACTAGACCGATAGCAGCGCCTATTGCGCCGCCATACGATGCAGCTTTAGAGGATGATACAACACCTGATTTATGCAACGAACCGCCGATACTGTGACCTGCACTGAATCCAGAGATTGCGCTGTTAAACATTCCAACGTCTCCGTTTCTCAGATAGTTTAAATGTGTATCCTAACTGAAGCACATTCATATCGTATGTGCTACTGGTACTGAATACACAGGAGGTTGTACGAGCAAGAGTTCGACATGGGATTACAGTTGTGCTACGCGTATTGATTCGTGACTTCCCTAACTCGGTAGTACTCCAAGTCAAAGCAGTACTGTCAATATCCAACACATCCGTAATATCATCCTTAATCTTCACATTAAAGCTACCTGTATTGTTAACCATGATGGTATAACGAAGTAGTGTGGCTTTGTCTGTGAGAGTGATGTCCTTTTGGTCTCGCATAATAGGAGCACTAGGCTCCCAGCTTGATGTAAAAGGTAACCCAATGAAGAAGTCTTTGAGCTTAGAAAACGACCTAACTAAGGTAAAGCTCTTGTCTTTGACTTCATACCCAACCTCATCCAAGTGCATATCCGTATCAGGGAGATTTACACTTAGCATGAACTCTGCATTCTGTAAGTACTCAGGAATACTGTAAGTACCCTTCTCATTAAGTACCGTGCTACCGTTAACCCATAAGTCTAAGTACGGCGTATCATCTACACCGCGTGTTGTACGAACGGAACATAACACATAGCCTTGAGGGGTCTTCAGAATGCTGAACATAACATCGGAGATAAACCACGCGTACACTAC
>NZ_JBEUTW010000286.1:0-8082 GCF_040492675.1 Bacillus sp. AP50 | reverse complement strand
CAACAAAAGTATCGAACGTATTTCCTTTATATTTACTCCGATTTTATACTCCATATTATTTTGAAAAACTAGCCATACATACGCTAAATTCATTTCATAATAGGGAGTTTCAAGATTTATTTTTCTAGAATCTAACAAAAACACTTACAAAATGGAGTTTTTTTATGAATTACGTCACATTTGAGGGGATTTCTCTAAAAACAGACACCGTAGTTTATTACGTTTATGCCATAATATCTATCATTTTTTGACTCAGTTAAAGGGGTACAATTATTTTCTTATACACATAATGAAGAAGCGATTAATATTCTTATAAGAACACATATAAGTGAGAAAAAGAGGAAAAGATTTGCATATAATAAAAAATGACCTAGTTCTACACTAGGTCATTTTTTATTAACGAGGGATAGATTGCATTACAGATTGTAACGTTACTCTTTCTTCTTCTGTTAATGGAAGAAGTGGTAAACGTACAGAACCTACATCTAATCCAACCATTTGTAACGCTGTTTTTACTGGAGTTGGACTTGGCGCCATAAATAATGAATCAGTTACTCTTACAAGTAATTGATGTAATTTTTGTGCCTTCTTAAATTCTCCTGCTTGAAATGCTGTAATCATTTCTTGCATTTCGTTTCCGATAACATGAGAGGCTACCGAAACGATACCTTTCGCTCCAACTGCCATAGCTGGTAACGTTAAACCGTCATCACCGCTGTATACCGCAAAGTCGTCCGCTGTTTTTTCAATGATTTCTGTCATTGTTAACACATCGCCGCCGGCATCTTTAATAGCAACAATGTTTTCTATTTCTGATAAACGAACAACTGTATCAACGGAGATTTGTACAATAGATCGTCCTGGAACGTTATATAGCATAACCGGAAGCGGCGTGCTTTCAGCAATTGCTTTAAAATGCTGATACATTCCTTCTTGACTCGGTTTGTTATAATACGGTGCCACTAGCATTACTGCATCCACACCAACTTCTGTTGCCTTTTTAGTTAAGTCAATAGAAGCATGCGTATTATTGCTACCTGTTCCAGCGATTACGGGCACTCTTTTATCGACAACAGATACGACATGGCGATATAACGCTACTTTCTCTTCTGAAGTTAATGTAGGAGATTCTCCTGTCGTTCCTCCTACCACGATTGCTGTTGTACCGTTATCAATTAAATAATTTACCAATTTCGTTGTCTTTGCAAAATCGATATTCCCGTTTATATCAAACGGTGTTACCATCGCGGTTGCAATTGTCCCAAAATCTATCATGGTCTCACTCCTTATTGTTCCAGTTGCTTTTCTTTTGAAAGCTCAAACGCACTATGTAATGCATTTACAGCCTCCACTAAATCAGTCTCTTTTACAAGAACCCAAATTGTTGTATGACTATCTGCCGATTGCAGGATTTGAATACCTTTTTCCGCTAAAGCTGTAACGATTTTCGCAGTAACCCCTGGGTATCCTGCCATTCCAGCTCCAACGATAGATACTTTCGCACAATGTTCTGTCACAATTGGCTCATATCCAAGTTGTTTTAGCACTTCGACAGCACGAGCTGATACATTATCATTTACTGTGTAAGCTACACCAGTAGGAGAAATGTTAATTAAATCAACACTAATGCCTTCGTTTGCCATTTCTTTAAATACATGCTGCTGTATGTCGTATGCCGTTTCTTTTGCAAGTACTTTAATTTGCGTTACGTTCGATACGTGGGCAATACCTGTAACAGGACGTTCTTCTACATCCTGCCCTTTTGTAGCACCGTCATATGCTGAAATAAGCGTACCTTCACTATCAGAATACGTAGAACGTACACGAAGTGGCACTTTTGCATGCATCGCAATTTCAACTGCACGTGGATGAACGACTTTCGCACCTTGATAAGCCATGTTACAAATTTCGTTATACGTTACAGTTTGAAGATGACGTGCATCTTTTACAATACGAGGATCTGCAGTCATAACACCTTCTACATCAGTGAATATATCGATGTATTCAGCATGAAGTGCAACACCTAATGCTGAAGCTGAAGTATCACTACCTCCGCGTCCAAGTGTTGTCGTATCACCTTTTTTCGTTTGCCCTTGGAATCCTGTAACGACGATTACATCTACATTTTCTAACTCTTCATGTATACGATCGCAATTCATTTCAATAATCTTTGCATTCGTAAAGTCATCATTCGTTACAAAACCAGCTTGTGCACCATTTAATGCTGCTGCTTTTATACCGTTCTCATTCAACATATTAGAGAAAACAATTGCAGAGATTAACTCTCCACACGATAATAATAAATCTTGCTCACGTTTAGAAATAGTAGATTCCTCTTGATTTACAAGACTTAATAACGTATCCGTTGCATATGGTTCACCTTTACGGCCCATAGCAGATACGACAGTAACTACTTTATAACCAGCAGCTAATGATTTTTTTATATGATGAAGCGCATGCTTACGTCCATTATCATCACGTACTGATGTGCCACCAAATTTTTGAACAATTATTTTCATATTTTGCACCTTCTCTTAGCCGTTTACACTAATTGTAATTTTACTAAGCGCTCTGCAATTTGAACAGAATTCCATGCAGCGCCTTTTAATAAGTTATCAGATACGACCCAAAGATGGAATCCTTTATCGTTATTTAAATCTTTACGGATTCTTCCAACGAATACTTCGTTTTTACCTACTGCAGTAGCTGGCATTGGATATAACTGCTCTTCTGGATTATCTTGCAGAACAATACCTTCCGCATTTGCAAGTAAGCTCTTTAATTCTGCTACTGTTACGCCTTCTTTTTCTACTTCGATGTAAACAGACTCAGAGTGTCCTGATACAACTGGTAAACGTACACATGTTGCCGCTACTTCTAATTCAGGCATATGCATAATTTTTTTCGTTTCGTTAATCATTTTCATTTCTTCAAACGTAAATCCATTATCTTGGAATTTATCAATCTGTGGAATCGCATTAAAAGCAATTGGGAAATGCTTCTTATCACCTGATACAGGAAGAACATTTGCCTTAACTTCTTCGCCATTTAAGATTGCTTGTGATTGTTCATGCAGTTCTTCAATAGCTGCCGCACCAGCACCTGATACAGCTTGATATGTGGAAACGATTACTCGTTTTAAACCATATTGCTGACGAACTGGCTCAAGAGCTACTACCATTTGAATTGTAGAACAGTTTGGATTTGCAATAATACCATTATGTTCTTTTAAGTCGTTTTCATTTACTTCAGGTACAACAAGTGGCACGTTTTCTGTCATACGGAATGCACTTGTATTATCAACAACAATCGCACCGCGTTTTGCTGCTTCTGGCGCTAATTGTTTCGATACAGATCCACCAGCACTAAATAGTGCGATATCTACTCCTTCAAAGCTTTCAGGAGTTGCCTCTTGAACTGTAAATTCTTCGCCTTTAAATACAAGTTTCTTACCTGCAGATCGTTTAGATGAAAGTAACGTTAATTTCCCGATTGGAAATTCTCGTTTCTCTAAAGTATTTAACATTTGTTCACCAACTGCGCCGGTTGCTCCAACTACAGCGACATGAAAAGTTTTTTGCTTTTCCATCACTATGCCCCTTTCTAGATACCAATCCTTCTATAACTTAGAATCAGAAGGAGTATACAATACCCCTTCTGATCTTAATAACGTTAATTTTATCATATTCTACAGTAAGAATGATGGTTTCATCAAAAATTGTCCGTTTTTTTTCGTTTTTTAATTCATATATCTGAATTTTTCTACGACCACCGGTTGCAATTGCTTCCCTTGCAGCGCTTCTAACACTGTATCTTCCAGCAGCTCCATGCGAGCTACCATTGAGTTCGGTTTTTTCTCTGGTGCATCTTGGCCAAATGGGACGAAGTAGATGTTTTTTGTTGCCATTAGGCGCATGAGATTTACTCCATTAAGCCCTAGAGCATCATTCGTCGAAACAGCCAATACGACAGGCTTGCCATTTCTTAACGTCGCTTTCGCTGCCATTAATACTGGAGAGTCTGTCATTGCATTTGCAAATTTACTCATAGAATTCCCTGTTAGTGGTGCAATTACCATACAATCTAGTGGAATTTTAGGTCCTAGTGGTTCTGCACCAACGATTGAATTAATTGCTTTAAAACCTGTTATTTCTTCAATCTTCTTAATCCACTCTGCTCCTTCTCCAAATCTAGTATTTGTTGATTGAACAGTGTATGAAACAACAGGACGTACTTCTGCTCCTTCAGCAATTAATTTTTCTAAGTGCGGCATAACTTCCTCATACGTACAATGTGAACCTGTAAATCCGAAACCAATTCGTTTCCCCTTCAAACTCATTTCTTTTCCTCCTCCTTTGCGATTGCATCTGCTGCTAATAACTGAGAAAGAACATTTGCTAAAATTTGCCCAGCCGTTTTTGGGGCAACAATACCTGGTAATCCAGGTGCTAGCAATGCTTTGACTCCTCTTTTTTCCGCATATCTAAAGTCGGTACCGCCTGGTTTAGAAGCTAAATCAATCACTAACGTATGAGCTGGCATTTTTGCAATAACATTCGCTGTTACAACGAGGTGCGGAATCGTATTAATTACAATATCGATATTTCCTACTTCTTTCTCTATGTCTTGCATATGAAAAGGAGAAAACATCATTTCTGTAATACGTGCAATATGTTCAGATCGTCTTGCTCCAACTTTGACATGGGCTCCTAATGATTGAAATGCTCTCGCAACACTCATTCCTGTTCTACCAAATCCTAGAACCATTACATTGGACCCATGAATTGTATAGTCGGTATGTTGAATTACCATCATTAATGTACCTTCTACCGTTGGAATAGAATTGTATATTGCTACATCATCACGATCAAATAATTTAACAAGTTTTCGGTTCGTAGTAGATACGAGATTTTCCAAGTAAGGTGTACCAATACCTGA
The DNA here is from genome assembly GCF_040492675.1 of Bacillus sp. AP50. NCBI lineage: Bacteria > Bacillati > Bacillota > Bacilli > Caryophanales > Bacillaceae > Bacillus > Bacillus sp. AP50. Next base: position 3,144 of record NZ_JBEUTW010000286.1, on the reverse strand, counting down.
ATATATAGTAAAGTGTTCTGGTGTATTTTCAATTTGTTCTTTCGTTATTGAAACTTTTTCATTTGAAAAAATAGTATCTACTTCTCCTTTGGCATTTGTACCGGCAACCGGCAAAATAATTGCGTCTACAGAAGTGAAATCTAAATTTTGTATACTTTCTTTTGCTGCCCCTGTGAAACCATGATCTAACTGATCAAAACCTATCAAAGAAAGTTTCGCATCCAATTCAACTAGCTTACGAATTACTTCTAGCTGCCTTGCATCTCCTCCTATGACAGCAATATGCATCTCAGTCAACATTCCCTAATTCACCTTCTTTTTCTGTCATTTATAAGAAAAGTGCCTACTTTTTCTTTTTCCTCCACATCATATGTAATGTACGAGTTTATGGTGATTGAAAATCCAAATGCACACATGATTTATCAGGTTTCTATGTAGATACAAAAAAAGATGACCAAAATGGCCATCCTTCACTCCGAATTTGAACGATCTATACTATCACAAAGAAGCATATCGTGTCCGACTTTCTTTATTTGACTCCATGCCACCCTTACTTCTTGTGGTTCCTTTTTAAAACCTCCCCACTTCCCTACAGGTATTATAAGTGTTTGTATTTGTCCGTCTTTCTCATTAATCTCTAAATCCATATAACCTAAGGCTCCCATTTTTTCCGCTTTTTCTATATCTACAACCTCTTTACCGCTTAATTCACTTAATCGCATACTCACTCCACTCCCCTACTAAATTTTTCATTTGCATTGTCTATAATTAGTACCTATTCTATATGTATAAAAAAAATAACCTTCTCTCATTTAAAAAGAGAGAAGGTTATTTTCAGATACATCGTAAAAGTTGATTATAGTTTTATTCCTTTTGGAAGTTTTCCATCTGGACTAATTAATGCTGCAGAGAATTCATCTGTAAACATGTTACGAATTAACCCATCTACATTTTCTTTTGTTACAGTGTTTACACTTTCGATAATCTCATCAAGTGAACGATGCTTACGAAGTAGCAATTCATTTTTACCATTACGGCTCATACGACTATTCGTACTTTCTAAACTTAACATTAAGTTTCCTTTTAATTGCTCTTTACTATTAATAAGCTCTTTTTCTGTAATACCTGTATTTTTCAATGTTTCTAATGTTTCTTGCATTGTTTCATACAGTGTATCTAATTGTTGACTACCTGTTCCACCATACAGTGTTAACATACCTGTATCTTCATAAGAAGAATGGTAAGAAAATACTGAGTAAGCTAACCCACGTTGCTCACGTACTTCTTGGAATAAACGGCTACTCATACTACCGCCTAAAACGTTATTTAATACAATTAAGTTATAAATATCTTCGTGTCCCATTTGTAAGCCTTTATATCCTAAACATAAATGAGCTTGTTCTGTTTCCTTTTTACGTGCTACTTTGTTAAAATGGAAAATTGGACTATGTACTTGTTCACGGTTTGTTGTTCCTTCATAACTACCGAAATATTGCTCTACCGTTTGTAAGAAGGCTTCATCAATATTTCCTGCAACTGAAACAACTACATTTTCAGGTGTATAATGATCCTTAATATATTGGCGTAGCGTATCACCTGTAAACGTATCAAGTGTTTCTTCTGTTCCTAAAATAGGATATCCAAGCGGATGCGTTTCATATGTTGCTTTCGTTAACATATCATGCACAATATCGTCTGGAGCATCTTCGTACATTTTAATTTCTTCACATACGACATTCTTCTCTTTTTTCAATTCTTCTTCATCAAATGTTGAATTAAAGAACATGTCAGCTAATACATCTAAAGCATATTTAGCATGTTCATCTAGCACTTTTGCATAGTAACAAGTGTACTCTTTTGAAGTAAAAGCATTCACTTGCCCACCAATACTATCAAATGATTCTGCAATTTCGCGTGCACTACGTGTTTCTGTCCCTTTAAAGAACATATGCTCTAAAAAGTGAGAAATCCCGTTATTTTTTTCATTTTCATTTCTTGATCCCGCATGGATCCAAATACCAATCGCAACCGATCTTACAGTTGGTATATTCTCCATAACTATTCTTACACCATTTTTACAAGTATATTTTTTAATCAAAAACTTTCCTCCTACTGCCAGTTTCTCTAAATAAGTGCTATTATTTAATGATAACAAGTTTAAGGATGAATGTCATGCAAATGTATTTAATCCACACGTTTTTCATCCAGTAATTCTGTTATATTCCCTACTTTATATCCTTGTTCCTTCAATTTTTTAATCATTGTATCTAATGCTTCTGCCGTTGACGAAGTAGGATGCATTAATACGATAGCACCTGGGTGTATTTTTCTCATTACTCTCTGCAATAGTACATCTGGCTCAGGTCGCTTCCAATCGATTGTATCGACAGTCCACATAATCGTTCCCATTTGGAAATCATCAGCGATTTTCACGACTTCATCCCGAAAACTTCCACTCGGCGGGGCAAACCATCTCACCTTTTGATTCGTAGCAGCTTCAATCATTCGATTTGTTTTTTGTAACTGCTCTCGTATTTCATCAGACGATAGCGTTTTCATATTAGGGTGCGTATAAGAATGATTTCCGACTTCTTGATTTGCATCGACAATCATTTTTGCAAATCGTAAATTTTCTTTCACCCAACGTCCTTCTAAAAAGAAAGTCGCCTTCACATCATGCTTTTTCAATATTTCTAATATACGAGGCAAATACTCGTTTCCCCATGCCACATTTATTGTTAATCCCACCATCTTTTTATTCGGATGCCCCCTATAAATTGGAGCAGGTGATAAATCTTCTAAGTGGACACTCGGTGATACTTCCTTAAATTCAAGGTGTTTTTGATCAAATTCCTTTAGCTTCTTCATATTGTTATAGGATGCTTCCATATCAACTTGTCTTCCATTATATCCTGGTGTTGCTTTCCATATCTTATCAATCATCGCATTTTGAGGTGCAATCTCATATTGTTTTGCATGCTTTTGAATTTCTTCATATAAGTTATCCTGTGCAAAAACAGAATAAGAGCCTAAACTGACATATAAAGAAAATATACATATGTATGCCAATATACGAACTTTCATATAAACCCTCCCAAATTAACTATATAAAAAAACATTTTTCTTCTTATCTTTGTTAATTTG